>NZ_JBSGZO010000316.1:0-10236 GCF_053611045.1 Streptomyces sp. NPDC054841
CCGGAACTCCGGCCGCGGCTCCCGCGCGCCGCTCCCGCAGCGTGTCGGAGGGGTCGGCGAGCCAGCGCCCGGCGGCCCCCGAGCAGCCGGAGACAGCAGCGACCCAGGGAACCCCGGCCGCGGCACCGCCGCGCCGTTCCCGTAGCGCGGCCGACGGCTCGGTGAGCCAGGCCGCGCCGGCCGCCGAGGAAACGTCACCCCCGCCGCAGGCCCCGCGCTCCCGCACCGCCGACGCACCCTGGCACCACGCCCGCCCGGCCTTCGACGAACCCGGGACGAAGCCGGAGCCCGGCCCCGGGGCTGCCCCCGTGGCGAAGCCGGAGCCCGGCCCGGAGGCAGAGCCTGCGCCCGAGGCCGGTGCAGTGCCCGAGGCTGGCGCAGCGCCCGAGGGCGCAGTACCCGAAGCCGGTGCCGCACCCGAAGGCGGCGCCGAGCCCGAGGCCGCGACGGACGGAGAGCCGCCGTCCCGCGCCGCAGCCGACGCCCCACCGACCACCCCCCGGCCGGAGCCAGGGTCCGACGACGGACCTGGTGACGAGCCGAACGACGCCACAGGAGGCGACTCCGCGTGAACGACGCACTCGACGTCGCCCTGCGGCTGATCGTCGTCTTCGCCGTGTTCCTCGTCCTGCCCCTCGTCATCGGGCAGACGGAGCACAAGGTGATGGCCCATATGCAGGGCCGCCTCGGTCCCATGTACGCGGGCGGCTTCCACGGCTGGGCGCAGCTCGTCGCGGACGGCGTGAAGTTCGCGCAGAAGGAGGACGTGGTCCCGGCCAACGCCGACCGCCGCATCTTCCAGCTCGCCCCCGCCGTCGCCCTTCTCCCTTATCTCCTCGTGCTGGTCGCGATCCCGATCGGCCCGAGCGAGGGCGCGGTCGGCATCATCGTCGACGCGGGCATCTTCTTCGTGCTCGCCGTCATGGGTGTCGGCGTGCTCGGCTCGCTCATGGCGGGCTGGGCCTCGGCCAACAAGTTCTCCCTCCTCGGCGGTCTGCGTACCGCCGCTCAGCTGCTCGCGTACGAGCTGCCGATGCTGCTCACCGCCGCGTCGGTCGCGATGGCCGCCGGCACCGTCTCCATCCCCGGCATCCTGAACGCCTTCGAGTGGTGGTGGGTGCCCTGGCAGATCGTGGGCGCCTTCGTCTTCTTCGTCGCCGGGCTCGCCGAGCTGCAGCGGCCGCCGTTCGACATGCCGGTCGCCGACTCCGAGATCATCTTCGGTGCGTACACCGAATACACGGGACTGCGTTTCGCGCTGTTCCTCCTCGCCGAGTACGCCGGCATCGTCGTCCTCTGCGGTCTGACCACCGTCCTCTTCCTCGGTGGCTGGCACGGCCCGTTCGGCGCCGAGGGCCTCGGCTGGGTCTGGACCCTGCTCAAGACGGGTGTGCTCGCCTTCGTCGTGATCTGGCTGCGGGTGACCTATCCGCGGCTTCGCGAGGACCAGCTGCAGAGGCTCGCCTGGACGACGCTCGTCCCGCTCGCCCTCGCCCAGATCGCCCTCACCGGCGTCGTGAAGGTGGTGATGCAGTAATGACTGAGTCGCTCCCGCGCACCCGGCCCCGTATCCCCGGATCCGGCCTGGCCAAGGGCCTGGCCGTCACCCTGCGGACGATGACGAAGCGCTCGCACACCGCGCAGTACCCGGACGTGCAGCCCGAACTCCCGCCCCGCACGCGCGGCGTGATCGGCCTGTTCGAGGAGAACTGCACGGTCTGCATGCTCTGCGCCCGTGAGTGCCCCGACTGGTGCATCTACATCGACTCCCACAAGGAGACGGTCCCGGCCGCCGTGCCCGGTGGCCGCGAGCGCAGCCGCAATGTCCTCGACCGTTTCGCGATCGACTTCTCGCTCTGCATGTACTGCGGTATCTGCATCGAGGTGTGTCCTTTCGACGCGCTGTTCTGGTCTCCGGAGTTCGAGTACGCGGAGACGGACATCCACGAACTCACGCATGAGCGGGACAAGCTCCGCGAGTGGATGTGGACGGTCCCGGCGCCGCCCGCGCTCGACCCGGCCGCCGAGGAGCCGAAGGAGATCGCGGCAGCCCGCAAGGCCGCCGAGAAGCTCGCGGCCGCGCAGGCCGACGCCGCGTCCGACGCGTCCGGCGCCGCCGGATCCGGCGGGTCCGCCACACCGCCCGCCGAGGGAGGACAGGCATGATGCTCGCCGCCGGCCTCACCGGCGAAGCCGGCAACGGCTTCCTGTCCCCGACCGGTGTCGAGATCGCGTTCGTCCTCGTCGGCATCGCCACCCTCGCCGCGGCCGTTGTCACGGTCACGACCAGGCAGCTGGTGCACGCAGCCCTCTGGCTGGTCGTGGCGCTGGGCGGTCTCGCCGTCGAGTACCTCCTGCTCACCGCCGAGTTCATCGCCTGGGTGCAGGTGCTGATCTATGTCGGTTCCGTCGTGGTCCTCCTGCTCTTCGGGCTGATGCTCACCAAGGCCCCCATCGGCCGCTCCCCGGACGCCGACTCGGGCAACCGCCCGGCCGCCCTCGTGGTGGCCATCGCCGCCGCGGCCGCCCTGGTCTGGGTGGTCGTCGACGCGTTCCGCACGACCTGGATCGACCTGGACGGGCCGGCGCAGGGCTCCACCCGGGTCTCCGGCGAGATGCTCTTCCGGTACTGGGTGCTGCCGTTCGAAGCTCTCTCCGTCCTGCTCCTGGCCGCACTGGTCGGCGCGATCGTCCTGTCCCGCAAGGGCTCCCAGGACCGAGAGGGGAAGAGCTGATGCATCTCGCCTATCCCGCCGTGCTCTCCGTCCTCCTCTTCTCCACCGGCCTGTACGGAGTGCTCGCGCGCCGCAACGCGATCCTGGTCCTGATGTCCGTCGAGCTGATGCTCAACGCGGTCAACCTCAACCTGGTCGCCTTCGACGTCTGGCTCCGCGACACGCTGCACACCGGCCAGGCGCTGACCCTGTTCACCATCGCCATCGCCGCCGCGGAGATCGGCATCGGCCTGGCGATCGTCCTGATGGTGTACCGCAACCGCGGGACCTCGGACATCGACAAGCTTCGCGACACCGCCGAGGGCTCCGAGGCCGCCGAAGCCCCCGCCCCGGCAGAGAAGGCTGAGGCCACCGCGTGACCACGACGACCCTCGCCGTTCTCGTCCCCCTCCTTCCGTTCCTCGGCGCCGTGGCCGGTCTGCTGCTCGGCCGCACCGCACCCGGATTCGTCCGTCCCCTGGCCGTTCTGCCGACGCTGGCCGCGACCGTGCTCGCGGTCCTCGTCGCCGTACGCCAGGGCGGTGGCAAGCCCATCTTCGCCGCCACCCTGCTCACCCCCACGGGTTCGGTCCCCATCGACCTCGCCCTGTACCTCGACGGCTTCGCGGTCCTGGTCGCCGTCCTGGTCGGGGTCGTGGCCTCCTGCGTGCAGATCTACTCGACGGGCTATCTGCGCGACGACCCGCGCTACCCCTCGTACGCGGCTCTCGTCTCTCTCTTCACCTCCGCCATGCTGCTCGTCGTCTACTCCGGCGACCTGATGGTGCTGCTGGTCGGCTGGGAGATCATGGGCATCTGCTCGTACTTCCTGGTCGGCCACTACTGGGAGACGCCCGAGGCGCGTGCCGCCTCCCTGAAGGCCTTCCTGGTCACCAAGCTCGGCGACGTCCCCTTCCTGTTCGGCCTGTTCGCGCTCGCCGTGGACGCCGGAACGTTCCGCATCACCGGGATTCTCGGCGCGGTCTCGGTCGGGGCCATCGATCACCCCACCCTCGTGGCGCTGCTGCTCCTCGCGGGCGTGGCGGGCAAGTCCGCCCAGTTCCCGCTGCACACCTGGCTTCCCGACGCCATGGCCGGTCCCACCCCGGTCTCGGCGCTCATCCACGCCGCGACGATGGTCGCCGCCGGCATCTACTTCATCGCCCGCCTCCTTCCTGTCTTCACCGCCTCCGCGGCCGCCCTCGTCGTGCTCGCCGTGATGGCCGCCGTCACCATGGTCGGCTCGGGGCTCGCAGCCCTCGCCCAGGACGACATCAAACGTGTCCTCGCCTACTCGACCATCGGCCAGCTCGGCTATATGTCGGGCGCCCTGGCCGTCGGTGACCGCGGCGCCGCCGTCTTCCACCTCCTGTCGCACGGCGCGTTCAAGGCAGTGCTCTTCCTCGCCGCCGGCGTGATCATCCACGCCGCCGGTACCAACTCGCTGACCGCCATGTCCCGGATGGGCGGCCTGGCCAAGCGCATCCCCGACGCGTACTGGACGATGACGATCGCCCTGCTCGCGCTCGCCGCCATTCCTCCCTTCGCCGGCTTCTTCTCCAAGGAAGCCGTCCTCGTCGCCGCCGAGCACACCGCGCTCGGCGAGAGCGCCGCCGCCCCGGCCGTGGCCGGCTGGGCCGTCCTGGTCGCGGGCCTGCTCACCGCCCTCCTCACCGCGGCCTACGCCACCCGTCTCTGGCTTCTCGCCTTCCGGGGCCGCGGGGCGCAGGCCCCCGACCACGGCAGGCAGCCCCTCGTCATGAACGCGGTGCTCTGGGTGCTCGCCATCCCCTCCCTCGGCATCGGCCTGACCGCGGGCTACGTCGACGACTTTTTCGACGGACGGAGCCTGGCCCCGACGCTCACCACCGCCGTGCTCGGCACGGGCGTCGCCCTCGTCGGCGGACTGATCACCTACGGCACCTGGCGGCACACAACGGCCATGGCCGCCCGGGCCCGGGCCGGTGCGCCCGCCCCGGAGCAGCCCCGGATCGTCGCCCACCCGGATGCCGAGCCCGGCCTGGTCGAGGCGGAGGCCCTGCACATGCCGCACCCCGCGGCCGACCCCACCGACCCGGGTCGGCTGCTGCTCGGTCCGTTGCACCGCCCGGCGGCCGCCGGCTTCCACCTCGACGCCGTCTACCGCGCCCTGTTCGTCCGCCCCGTCCTGGCCGGCGCCGAGCTGGTCCGCTTCCTCGACCGCGAGGTCGTCGACACGTACGTACGCGGCGCGGGCACCGGTACCAACTGGCTGGGATGGCTCGTCCGCCGTGCCCAGACCGGCAACGTGCAGACCTACCTCAGCGCCCTGCTGGCCGGCTCCGTCGTCCTGGCGATCGCCGCCGTACTCGTCGCCGCCGGAGTGTGAGCCGTGATCGATATCAGCGAATCCGCGATGCAGTTCCTTCTCGCGTTCATGGTCGTCGGCCCGCTCATCGGCGCGGCGGCCGCTCTCCTGCCGGCCCCGCCCGGACTGAAGGGGAAGTCACCCGACCAGGCCGTGCTCCGCCACGGGGTGACCGTCACCGGCGTGATCCTCGCCGCCGCTGTCGCCCTCGCGCTCGGCTTCGACCACGACCAGCCGTCGAAGATGCAGGCCACGACGGACATCAGCTGGATCCCGGCGCTGGACGTGCGGATCCACCTCGGCACCGACGGCATTTCCCTCCCCCTTCTGGTCCTGACCGCGCTGCTGACCTTCCTCTGCGCGCTGTACAGCTACTTCAAGATGCCCGCGGGCCCGTCCCCGAAGGCCTTCGTCGCCCTGCTGCTCGTGCTCGAGTCCGGCACCCTCGCGACCTTCGCCGTCCTCGACCTGCTGCTCTTCTTCCTCGCCTTCGAGATGGTCCTCATCCCGATGTACTTCCTCATCGCCCGCTGGGGCGGCGAGGGCCGCCGCCTCGCGGCCTGGAAGTTCATCCTCTTCACGCTGCTCGGTTCGGTCGTCATGCTGCTCGGCCTGCTCCTCATCGGAGTCAAGGCGGGCACTTTCGACATGGTGGCACTCGCCACTGACAACGGCCGGGGCCTGAGCCTTTCGGTGCAGGTCATCGCCGTTCTCGCGATCGGGATCGGCCTCGCCGTGAAGACCCCGATGTGGCCATTGCACAGCTGGCTCCCGGACGCCCACACGGCTGCTCCGACGGTCGGCTCGGTCCTCCTCGCCGGCGTGCTGCTGAAGATGGGTACGTACGGGTTCGTCCGCATCATCCTGCCGATCGCGCCGGACGGCATGCAGGTCTTCGCCCCGTACCTCGCGGCCTTCGCCGTCGTCGGCATCATCTACGGATCGCTCGCCTGCCTCGCCCTTGCCAAGCCCGGCGCCAAGGGCGACCTCAAGCGCCTGATCGCGTACTCCTCCGTCGGCCACATGGGCTTCGTGCTCCTCGGTATCGCGACCATGACCCCCACCGGCGTCAACGGCGCGCTCTTCGCCAACATCGCCCACGGCCTCATCACCGGCCTGCTCTTCTTCCTGGCCGGCGCGGTCAAGGACCGCTACGGCACCGCCGACCTCGACACCCTCGCCGGCGCGACCGGCGCCGCGCTCTACGGCCGCGCACCCCGCCTCGGCGGACTTCTCGCCTTCGCCGCCGTCGCCTCGCTCGGCCTGCCCGGCCTCGCCGGATTCTGGGGGGAGATGCTCGCCCTGTTCGGCGCCTTCGACCCCGCCGAGGGTCTCAGCCGCCCCGCCTTCCTCACCTTCATGGTGATCGGCGGCCTCGGCACCCTGCTCACCGCGGCGTACCTCCTGGTCGTCGTCCGCCGCGTCTGCATGGGCGGCGAGCGGCCGGCCGACGAGGTGAAGCTCGCCGATGTCCAGGGATACGAGTTCGCCGCCTGGACGCCGCTCGTCGCCCTCACCGTCCTCGCCGGACTCTGGCCCGCGGTCCTCCTCGGCCTCACCGACCCGGCCGTGCAGAAGCTCCTCGCAGGAGGAAAGGCATGACCTCCCTGGCCGTCGTCGCCCTGCCGGCGCAGTCCGCGCCCCTCGCCGCCCCTGTCGTCCAGTCCGTCGACTGGCTCGCGATCGCCCCGCCCACCATCGCCGCGGTGGCCGCCCTGCTCATCCTGGTCGCCGACCTCTTCGTCGCCGAGCGGAGCAAGGCGTTCCTCGGCTATGCGGCCATCGCCGGCCTCGCCGCCGCGGTACTCTCCCTCGCCCCGCTGCGCAAGGGCGACCGCTCCACGTTCTGCCTCACCACCGCGCCGGACACCTGCAGCTACACGGCCGACAACTTCACCCTGGTCATCCAGTTCCTGGTGCTCGGCGGCGCACTGCTCACCGCGCTGCTCTCGGTCACCGAGACCAAGGACCGGCTGCCTGCGGGCGAGTACTGGTTCCTGCTGCTGTCCTCGGCCGCCGGAGCCGCCCTGCTGCCGGCCTCACGGGACCTGGCCACCCTCGTCGTCGCCCTCGAAGTGGCGTCGCTGCCCGCGTTCGCCCTGGTAGGCCTGCGGCGCGGCGACCGGATGTCGAGCGAGTCGGCGCTCAAGTTCTTCCTCTCCTCGGTCACCGCCACCGCCGTGATGCTGCTCGGCGTCAGCTTTGTGTACGCGACGACCGGCACCCTGCACCTGACCCAGGTCGCCGCGCGCCTGGACGACGTCCCGGGGCAGCTGGAGACCCTCGCCCAGGCGGGCGTCGCGCTCACTCTCGTGGGCTTCGCCTTCAAGACGGCCGCCGTTCCGTTCCACTTCTGGGTGCCCGACACCTATGTGGGCGCACCGCTGCCCGTCGCCGCGTACCTCTCCGTCGTCGGAAAGGCGGTCGGCTTCTCCGGGCTGATCCTGGTGACCGTCATCGCCTTCCCCGCGTACGCGGACGTGTGGGGGCCCGCCATGGCCGTACTCGCCGGTCTCACCATGACCGTCGGCAACGTCGCGGCCGTACGGCAGTCGGCCACGCGCGAGTGGAGCGCCGTGCGGCTGCTCGCCTGGTCCTCGGTGGCGCAGGCCGGCTACATCCTGGTACCGATCGCAGCGGCCGCGTACTCCAGCGACGACCAGATCGGCTCCACCGTCGCGTACGCCCTGATGTACGCCGTCGTGAACCTCGGTGCCTTTGCCGTCGTCGTCCTGGTCGCCCGTACGAAGCCGCTGAACCGGATTGCCGACTACCGGGGGCTGTACGCCACCCGCCCGGTGACCGCCCTTCTGATGGGCTTCTTCCTGCTCTGCCTGGCCGGGCTCCCGCCGGGCATCATCGGGCTCTTCGCGAAGGTCACCGTCTTCTCCGCGGCTGTCGACGCGGGTCTCGGATGGCTCGCGGTCGTCATGGGCATCAACGTCGTCATCGCGCTCTACTACTACCTGCAGTGGACGGCCCTGCTCTTCCGCGCGCCGGAGGGGGCACCCGAGGCGGCAGCCGAAGGCGCGGCCGAACGGCATCGGGCACCCGCTCTGGTCACGGCCACGATCGCGCTCACCGGGGCCGTCGGCATCGTGCTGTCCGCGTGGCCGCAGCTGGTGCTGCGTTTCGCGGCGGTCAGTCTGTTCTGACCGGCCCCGCGGGCTCCTGACCGGCCCCGGAACGCGTGGTTCGACAAGCAGTGCCCCTACGGGGCACCGTGTTCAGCGCATCTGGACACCATCAGGAACTCAGGAACTGACTCAGGAACTAAGGAGAGCCGGCCGTGCTGAGCGGGTTCAAGGACTTCATTCTCCGCGGAAACGTGATCACGACGGCGATCGGTCTCGCCGTCGGCTCCGCCTTCACCGCGGTCGTCACGGGATTCAGCAACGCGTTCATCACCCCGCTGATCGGGGTCGCCACACGCGGTGCCGGTGACTTCAGCAAGGCCACGTTCACGGTTCAGGGAGTGAAGTTCCCGTACGGCCTCTTCATCAGCGCCGCGATCGCCTTCGTGATCACGGCGGCGGTGCTCTACTTCTGTGTCGTCGTCCCGATGATGAAGGTGCAGAACCGCTTCATCAAGGAGGAGCCGGTCAGCATCAAGGCGGCGGTCCGTGACTGCCCCCGCTGCTTCACCGAGATCCCCGCGATCGCCAGCCGCTGCGCGCACTGCACCAGTGAGGTGGAGCCCCTCCCGGCGGCGCTGGAGAAGGCCGGGCTGCTCCCGTCCCAGCGCTGATTCACCCGAACGGCCCCCCGGCGACGGCGCCCCCGCCCGGAGCGACAGGGGAACCCGCGGCTCCCGCCTGGCGTTGACCAGTACGGGAGGGTCCACTGGAGAGCGGACCACGACCAGCAAAGGGTTCCCCTGCCGCACCACTTGGAGGGCGTACCGTGCACCGCCGGCACAACGGGCTGAGGACCGCTGTTCTCCTCGGGGGACTGTCCGCCCTCATCATCGCCATCGGCAGTCTGTTCGGTCGTACAGGCCTGATCGTCGCCGTTCTCGTGGCGGTCGGGACGAATGCGTATGCGTACTGGAACAGCGACAAGCTGGCCCTGCGGGCCATGCGTGCGCGCCCCGTCAGCGAGTTCGAGGCCCCCGGCCTCTACCGGATGGTCCGGGACCTCTCCACGCAGGCCCGTCAGCCGATGCCCCGCCTGTACATCTCGCCGACCCAGGCGCCCAACGCCTTCGCCACCGGACGCAATCCGCGCAACGCGGCGGTGTGCTGCACCGAGGGGATCCTGCGGATCCTCGACGAGCGCGAGCTGCGTGGTGTCATCGGCCATGAGCTGAGCCACGTCTACAACCGGGACATCCTCATCGCGTCGGTCGCGGGCGCCCTCGCCTCGGTGATCATGTTCCTGGTCAATTTCGCCTGGCTGATCCCCATCGGCCGCTCCGACGACGACGACGGCCCCGGCATCCTCGGCATGCTCCTGGTAGTGATCCTCGGCCCGCTGGCGGCCTCCGTGATCCAGCTCGCCATCAGCCGCTCGCGCGAGTACGAGGCCGACGCATCGGGTGCCCGGCTCACCGGCGACCCGCTCGCCCTCGCAAGCGCCCTGCGCAAACTCGAAGCGGGCACGAAACAGCTTCCGCTCCCGCCCGAGCCGAAGATCGAGACCGCCAGCCATATGATGATCGCGAACCCGTTCCGGCCGGGCCAGGGGCTCTCCAGGATGTTCTCGACGCACCCGCCGATGGCGGAGCGAATCTCCCGACTCGAAGAGATGGCAGGTCGCCGCCCATGAAGACAATCCTGAACGTCATATGGCTCGTCCTGTGCGGTTTCTGGATGTTCCTCGGCTACCTGCTGGCAGGCGTGCTGCTGTGCATCACGATCATCGGCATCCCCTTCGGCCTGGCGGCGTTCCGTATCGGCGTCTACGCCCTCTGGCCGTTCGGCTACACGGTGGTGGACCGGCATGACGCGGGCGCCCCGTCCTGCATCGGCAACGTGCTGTGGCTCGTCCTCGCGGGCTGGTGGCTGGCCCTGGGCCACATCTTCACGGGCATCGCCCTGTGCCTCACGATCATCGGCATCCCGCTGGGCATCGCGAACTTCAAGCTGATCCCGGTCTCGCTGCTGCCATTGGGCAAGGAGATCGTCAGTACCGACCAGCTGTTCGCGACGCGCTACTAGGTCGTCTCTTCACAGC
>NZ_JBSGZO010000317.1:0-10194 GCF_053611045.1 Streptomyces sp. NPDC054841
GGCTGGTGCTTATGAGAACGGGCCATGACATACGGAACCCCGGTATACGGAACGCCGTCCTGGCCGCCGTCACCGCCGCGGTGGTCGCGGCGGGGGCGACCGGCTGTTCGGACACCGGCGAGACTCCCGAGTCGGTCGCCTCCAAGGCCGGCGAGGCCGTCGCGTCGGCCACCGGAAAGGTGGGCGAGGTCCTCGAGTCCGCGTCGGCCGCGGCGTCGTCGGCGGCATCCCGGATGGCGGAGATCAAGGGCGGCCTCGACGCCAAGGGCGATGTGAAGCTCGGTCCCACGAAGGCCGACGGCAACCGTGTCGCCACGGAGCTCACCGTGACCAACCTCTCCAGCAAGACCGCGGACTACACGGTCCTGGTCAACTGGAAGGACGCCGACGGCAACGTCCTCGACGCCACCGTCGTCTCGATCGACGAGGTACCGGTGGGCGGTGCGAAGTCGGCCACGGCGCGCAGCAACCGCGACCTGTCCGGGACACCGACGGCGGAAGTCGCCCAGGCACTGCGGCACTGAGCCGGAAGAGCTCGTGAGCCAGGGGCCGTTGGACCGGCTGTGCGCCACGCGGGGCGAGAAGGGCTGACGCCGGGCGCGTGAAGGCGCCACCTGCAGGTCCCGAGGGTCCGGGCAGGGCGCGTACGGGTTCGAGCCCCACCGTTCCTTCGCCGAAAGGGACGCCGAACTCTTTCCGCTCCCCGGCCGTTTCCCGGTCATGGAGCCCGACCGCCCTCCCCTCCCCGGCGCCGCCTTCGAGCCCGGCGCCGTCGTCCCGCCGCCCCCCGGGCTGCCGCGGCGCTCGCCCTGGCGGCTCGGGGCCGCGTGGATCGCGGGTGTGGTGCTCGGCGGGGTGTCCGTGGTCGTCGGCTGCCGGGTCGCGGGCGTGGACGGGTACACGCCCGTGCCGCAGTTGCTCGCGTTCCTGCCGTGGCTGCTCGTGCCCGCCGGGCTGGGGCTCCTGCTCGCCGCTGTCGCCCGGCGCCGGGTCCTCCTCGCCTGGGCCCTGGTCCTCCTCGCCGTGACCGGCTGGTACGTGCGGCCGTACGGCCCCGAGCCGAAGCCGCCGCGTGGACCGGCCGTCGCCCGGCTCGAAGTGCTCACCGCGAACGTGGAGTTCGGGCAGGCCACGCCCGACCTGATCGCGGCGGTGCGGCGCGAGAAGCCGGATCTGGTCTTCGTCCAGGAGTGCGACCGGACGTGCAGCGACGCCC
This sequence comes from Streptomyces sp. NPDC054841, assembly GCF_053611045.1. Classification (NCBI taxonomy): domain Bacteria; kingdom Bacillati; phylum Actinomycetota; class Actinomycetes; order Kitasatosporales; family Streptomycetaceae; genus Streptomyces; species Streptomyces sp. NPDC054841. The sequence continues at coordinate 1,217 of NZ_JBSGZO010000317.1, forward strand.
TCGCGACCCGGATCCCGCGCACCGACTACCCGTACCGGCAGGTCGTCGAGGGCGAGTTCGCGTCCGGCTCCGCGATCCTCTCCGTACACCCGCTCGAAGCAACCGCCGGGATTCCGAGCGAGCTGGCGATGCCGGGCGCCGAGGCGCTGATCGGCGGGCGGACGGTCCGGGTGCAGCTCGCCCACCCGCTGCCGCCCGTCCCCGGCGGGCTCGGGCCCTGGCGCGAGGAGCTCGGCCGGGTGCGGGCGTGGGCCGCCGACGGCGAGGGAGCACCCACGATCCTCGCGGGGGACTTCAACGCCTCCCAGGACCACGCCGCCTTCCGCCACGTCCTCGATGCCGGTGGTCTGTACGACAGCGCCCGCCTCGCCGGAGCGTTCCGGACCCCGTCCTGGCCCGCCACCATGCCCCGACCGCTGGGCGCCCAGATCGACCATGTGCTGGTGAGCGATGATTTCGAGGTACGTGATGCTCGGTTCCTGGACTTCTCCGGCACCGACCACCGTGCCCTGATCGTCGAACTCGCACTGCACAGTGGGTGACCATGGCGGACCGTATACGGCTGGCACCACCGGCCTGGCTCGTGGCGGGGCTGCGTCCGCAGCCCGCGCCCATCCCCTGGGCCGCGGTCGTCCGCGCCTCCATCGCCCTCGCCGCCCCGCTCGCCGTCGGCTTCGCCGTCGACCAGCCGGTGTACGGGGCGCTGGTGTCGATGGGTGCCCTGTCCGGAGTCATCAGCGACACCGCCGACGCCTACCGGATGCGGTTCTTCAACATCGCCGTCCCGCAGCTCTTCGGCGCCGTCGGCGTCACGCTCGGCACGCTCGTGTACGGCGAGGGCTGGGTCGCGGTCGGTGTTCTCACCCTCGTCGCGCTCGTCTCCGGGATGATCTCGTCGATCGGCGCGGTCGCCTCCGTGTCCGGGCTGCTGCTTCTGCTCAACGCGGTGGTCGGGGCCGGGCTGCCGATGCCCAGCCCCTGGTGGAAGGCCCCGCTCCTGCTCGGCCTCGGCGGCGTCTTCGTCCTCGTCCTGTCGCTGCTCGGCTGGCCGCTGCGCGGCGGCGTGCCCGAGCGGTCGGGGGTGGCCGGCACGTACCGTGCGGTCGCCGATCTCCTCGCGGCGGCGGGCAGCGACGCGTACGAGGAGCGCCGGCAGGCCGTCACCCAGTCCCTGAACACCTCCTACGACCTGGTCCTGGCCCGCCGTGCCCGCGACCACGGCCGCAATCCGTCCCTCGTACGGCTGCTGGCCCAGCTCAACGTCGTCATTCCGCTCGTCGAGGCCGCCCCCGCCGCCCATCAGCAGGGCCGCCCGCTGCCCGACGCGATCCCGGCGGCGGTGCGGGCACTCGCGGACGCCGTCGAGGAGGGCCGCTCGGGCCCGCCCGAGCTCGAACTGCCGCACCCGGACACCCCGGCCGGGCTGGCCGTCGACCACGCCCTGCGGCATGCGGCGACGGTCGTCCACGAGGCCGACCCCGATGCCTACAACGTGGACGACCGCCTCGGCCGCCCCGCCGCCCTGCGCATCCGGGCCCGCCGCACGGCCCGCGATGTGCTGCTCTCCGAGGCGTCCTGGCGGTACGGGCTGCGGCTCGCGCTCTGCATCGGCATCGCGCAGGCGCTGGTCTCGCTGGTCGTCGTGGACCGTTCGTACTGGGTCGCGCTCACCGTCACCTTCGTCCTCAAGCCGGACTTCGGCTCGGTCTTCTCGCGGGCCGTGCTGCGCGCGCTGGGCACGGCGGTGGGGCTGGTGGTCGCCACGGCGGTGCTGGCGGAGGTGCCGCGCGGGTGGTGGTACGTGCCGGTGATGGTGGTGCTGGCGGCGTTGATCCCGGCGTTCTCGGTGAAGGGGTACGCGTTCCAGACGGCGGCGATCACCCCGGTCATCCTGCTCCTGTCCGACCTGCTCAACCGCCAGGGCATCGGGCTGATCAGACCGCGCCTGGTCGACAGCCTGATCGGCTGCGCGATCGCGCTGATCGCGGGCTATCTGCTGTGGCCGGAGAGCTGGCGAAGCAGGATCGGGGACCGGCTCGCGGACTCCGTCGAGCACGCGGCGCACTATGTGGAGCTGGCCTTCGGCGCGGACGCCGACCAGGGCGAGCGGGTACGGTCCCGGCGCCGGCTGTACCGGGACTTGTCGACCGTACGGTCGGAATTCCAGCGGGCCCTCACCGAGCCGCCGCCGACGGGCACACGGGCCGCCGCGTGGTGGCCGCTCGTCGTCGCGGTCGAGCGGATCGCGGACGCGACGACCGCGGCCCGGGTCCGCGTCAACCACGGCGCGGCGCGGCCCGCGCCGGACGAGGTCGCCGCGGTCGTCGGACAGCTGCACGGGCTCGCGGACGGCATCCGCTCCAGCGAAGAGCTCGTCGAGGTCCGCGCGGGCCTGAAGGGCGACGAGCAGAGCGTCCTCGCCCCCCTGCGCCACGAAGTCACGGCGGCCCGGGCGATCGCGTCGCCCCGTTCCTGACCCCCACCGGGGCCGCACCCGGCCGAGAACCGCCGGTCCGACAGGACCGACTCCGGATGCACGAAACCGCGGTCGTCGTGCGCTCGATCACCGTTCCGGCTCGGCACCGTACCGAAAGCCGTCGGGGGCGCCCGGAGTCCGGGGCCCGGGGCCGGGGCCGGGGGTTAGGCGCCCCGCCCGTGCAGCCGGTCGAGATCCCGCCGCTCGCGCTTCGTCGGGCGGCCCGTACCGCGGTCGCGTACACCCATCGGGGCCACGAACTCGCGCGGCGGGGGCGGCGGGCTGTTGTCCACGTAGCACTGGACGGCCGCGGGCGCGCCGACGCGCTTGCGGATGATGCGGGAGACGACCACGACCCGCTCCCGGCCCGCGTGGAACAGCCGCACCTCGTCGCCGGCCTTCAGCGCGTGGGCCGGCTTGACGCGCTCCCCGTTCACCCGGACGTGCCCGCCCCGGCAGGCCGTCGCCGCCTGCGAGCGGGTCTTGGTGAGCCGCACGGACCAGATCCAGCTGTCGACCCGTACGGTCCCTTCCGCTGTCCCCACGGTCCCTTCGCCATCCGTCATACCACCGAGGTTACGGGGGGCGACTACGATGCGCTCCGTCCCGCCGTTACGGAGTCATCCATTCAGCGCGGCCGACGACCACTGAACCATCGCCACATGCCCTGCCACACAAGGACATTCGATGAGCAGCAACTCCGGCAGAGGGCTTCAGCCCAATGTCCTCGGTACGTTCGACACGATCGTGATGGCGGTCGCCGGCAGCGCCCCCGCGTACTCGCTCGCAGCCACCACCGCCGTCCTGGTCGGTGCCGTCGGCCTGGGCAGTCCCGCTGCGCTGCTGTACTGCGCGATACCCATGCTCGGCATCGTCCTGGCCTTCAACCGCCTCGGCCGGATCGACGTCAACGCCGGGGCGAGCTACTCCTGGGTGGGCCGCACCCTCCACCCCTTGCTGGGCTTCCTCTCCGGCTGGGCCCTGGTCGTCTCCGCGACGATCTTCATGGTGGCGGGTTCCCTGCCGGCCGGAGCCCTGACCCTCGCCCTCTTCGACGCGGATCTCGCCACGAACACCGCGCTCGCCGCGACCGTCGGCGCCTGCTGGTTCGTGGTGATGCTGCTGGTGGTGCTCGGCGGCGCGCGGCTGACCGTACGGGCGCAGCTGCTGATGTCCGGGTTCGAGGTGCTGGTCCTCGTGCTCTTCCTGCTCGCCGCCCTGGTGCACAAGGGCTCCGCCGTCGCCTTCGACTGGTCGTGGCTGGGCTTCTCGCACTTCGACGGGGCGTCCGGATTCGCCTCGGGCGCGCTGATCGCCGCGTTCTACTACTGGGGCTGGGACGTCACCAGCAATCTCAGCGAGGAGACCCGTAACAGCCGCAGGACCGCCGGTCTCGCCGCTCTCGTCGGCGTCGGCGTCGTCTTCCTCCTCTTCGAGGCGTTCACGATCGCCGTCAACGTCATCCTCACCTCCGAGCAGATCGAGGCGGGCAGCGGAAACGTCCTCGGCGTGCTCGGCGAGGAGATCTGGCCCGGCGTCGGCGGAAAGCTGCTGATCATCGCGGTGATGCTGTCGACCGTCGCCACCCTGGAGACCACCCTCATCCAGGTCACGCGCTCGCTCTTCGCGATGGGCCGGGACCGTACGATGCCGGCCGTGCTCGGCACGGTGCACCGGCGCTGGAACACGCCGTGGGTGGCGATCGCCGTGGTCGGCGCGGTCGCCCTGATGATGCTCGTGGCGTCAACCGCCCTCGGCACGGTCGGCGACATCCTCTCCGACGCGGTCAGCGCGATCTCGCTGCAGATCGCGGTCTACTACGGACTGGCGGGGATCGCGGCAGTCGTCGCGTACCGCAAGATGCTGCTGACGTCCGTACGGAACTTCCTGCTCGGCGGGCTGTGGCCGTCCCTCGGCGCCGTCTTCATGTTCTGGATCTTCTTCGAGTCGCTCGGCGAGCTGAGCACGGCCTCGATCGCGATCGGCCTCGGCGGGCTGGCCGTCGGCGTGGTGCCGATGCTCTGGTACTGGCGGCGGGGAAGTGCGTACTACCGGCCCGCGAAGCTCGACGCGGCCCGGGCGATCGAGGCGGAGGAGCCGTACAACGGTCCTTCCTCCGCCCGGCGGGACAGTGCCCGCGATGCCATGGCCACCGACTTCTGACGCGTAACTCCGACGTGTGACTCTGACGCGTAACTCCGTCGTGTGAACTGACGTGTGAACTGACGTGTGACTTCTGACTGACTCTGACTTGTGACCGCAGAAAGCAGGCAGACATGGCCGCTCGCCGCCGCTTCGAGCTGGACTTCGACCCGGACTTCGGTGACCGCGCGCTCACGGAGACCCGTCACGACATCGTGATCGGGCGCTGGCAGGGCGTACGGGATCTGCTGCACGCCACCGGCCAGGACTGGCCGCGCCGCACCCACCGGCTGCGGCAGCTCTCGCACGCCGCGGCGGGTTCGTCGGCGGTCGAGGCGTGGCGGGCGGCCGAACCCGGCAACCCGGACGCGGCCGTGCTGCGCGCCGCGACCGAGGTGGTCCGGGTCTTCGACCGGGCCATCGCCGCGGGCCGGGGAGCCACCGTCGAGCGCGACCGGGTCGATGCGGCGGTGATGGCCTGCATGGGCGCGGCGGAGGCGGCGCCCGCCGACCCGATGCCGTGGGTGTCGCTGCTGACGGTGGCCCGGCTGTACGAGGGCGGCGTCCCACGGCGCAAACTGCGCGGGTGGTGGGACGAGTTGCGGCGCCGTGACCCGGACAACATCGAGGGCCATGTGCAGCTGCTGCGCTACTGGTCGGCGCGGTGGCACGGCACGCACGGCGCGATGTACGACTTCGCGCGCGACGCGGCGGGTGCGGCGCCGCCCGGCTCCCCGCTGCCGGTGCTCGTACAGATCGCACGGGTGGAGGAGTTCCGGTACGTCGCCGAGGGCTCCCGGGGCCGGGCCCCGGTCCGCGACTTCGGCCAGCACTGGAAGCACGAGCTGGCGGTGACGGAGGTGCGGCGTACCTGGGCGCGGTGGATCGGCGGACGGGAGAACGGACCTGTCCTCCCGGAGGAGATCGCCGAGCTCAACTATCTGACCCACGCGGCCTGTTACGCGGGGGAGACGGAGGTGGCCCGCAGGCTCTTCACGATGCTGGGGGCGCGGGCGGCGCGCGTGCCCTGGTCGTACACGGGCGACCCGGCGGAGCAGTTCGTGCGTTTCCGCAAGGCGGCGGGCCTGGAGTGAACGCCTGACTGCGGGCGCCTGTCTGCGGACCCCTGTCTGCGGGACCGGGCACTCCCTGCGGGCCGTCCCCTGCCTGCCGGACCGGGCACTCCCTGAGGGACCGGGGACTCTGTGGACCGACCCCCCTCCCTGCGGGTCCGGCGGGAGCTGCCGGACCCGCAGGGGTCACCGGAGTCAGACGCCGATGTCGCGGCCGTCCGTGCGGTAGACGGCGACGACGGACGGGCGCACGATCTTGCCCGGGCCGTCGGGCCACACGGACGCGGGCTTCTCGACGGTGGCGCCGTCGATCTCGCCCGGGTGCTGGACGGCGACGATCACCCGGCGGTCCTGGATGATCGGACCGCAGGTCTCGGCGCCCCTGGGGACGGTGAGGAACTGCTTCAGCTCACCGCGCCGCTCGCCCTGCGTGGCGACGCCGAACAGGCCGTCGTGCGAGCCGAGCTGGGCGCCGTCCGTGGAGATCCACAAGTTGCCGTGCGGGTCGAACGCCACGTTGTCCGGGCAGGAGATCTGGCTGACCTTGTCCTTCGGGTAGCCCGCGAAGTACGTGGCCGGGTCGTTCGGGTCGCCGGCGACCAGGAACAGCCGCCAGGCGAAACCGTCGCTGGCCGGGTCGTCCCAGTGCTCGGCGAGCTCCAGGATCTGGCCGTGCTTGTTGAGGTTGCGCGGGTTGGCCTCGTCCGCGCCGGCCTTGCCCGGCTTGCCGCGGTCGCTGTTGTTCGTGAGCGCGACGTAGACACGACCGGTGCGGGGGCTCGGCTCGACGTCCTCGGGGCGGTCCATCTTGGTGGCGCCGACCTTGTCACCGGCGAGGCGGGTGAAGACGTACACCTCCTCGGCGGTCATGCCCTCGACGTGCGAGACATCGCCGGTGGCCAGCGGGATCCACACGCCGGTGCCGTCGAACTCACCGTCGTTCGGGAGCTTGCCGGTGCCGTCGATCTCGGCGGGGGAGTCGCCGGTGAGCTTGGCGACGTAGAGGGTGCCCTCGTCGAGGAGGGTGAGGTTGTGCTCGTGGGCGGCGCGCGAATTGCCCTTCTTCATCCGCTTCGACGAGACGAACTTGTAGAAGTAGTCGAAGCGCTCGTCGTCGCCCATGTAGACGACCGGGCGGCCGTCGCGGGTCAGACGCGGCTGCGCGGCCTCGTGCTTGAAGCGGCCCAGCGCGGTGCGCTTGCGGGGGGTGGAGTCGGGGTCGTACGGGTCGAGCTCGACGACCCAGCCGAAGCGGTGCGACTCGTTGGGCTCCTGCGCCACGTCGAAGCGCTTGTCGAAACGCTCCCACTTGCGCTCGGTGGCGGCGCTGCCGATGCCGTAGCGCTTGTCGGTGGCGCTCGACCCGTTGGCGAAGTACTGGTTGAAGTTCTCCTCGCCGTGGAGCGTGGTGCCCCAGGGGGTGGTGCCGCCGGCGCAGTTGTTGAGCGTGCCGAGGACCTTGGTGCCGGTCGGGTCGGCGGAGGTCTTCAGCAGGGCGCTGCCCGCGGCCGGGCCGGTGAGCCGGAACTCGCTCGTGGCCGTCAGACGGCGGTTGAGGTGGTGCCGGGTGACGGGCGTGAGCTTGCCGCTCTTGCGCTCCTCCTGCACCACGACGACGGAGAAGCCGTGCGCGGCCCAGGCGATCTCGGCCTGCTCGCGGGTCGGGTTGGCCGCGTCGTAGCCCTTGAACATCAGGACTTCGTCCGTGTACTCGTGGTTGGCCACGAGGACCTGGCGGCCGTGCTCACGCAGGGGCAGCAGGGAGAGGAAGTCGTTGTTGTAGCCGAACTGACCGGCCTGCGCCTTGGCGGTCTGGTTGTCGGCGTCGAAGGCAGGAGCGCCGCGGAGGATGGGCTCGCCCCAGCGGATCACGACGTTCTGCGTGTAGCCGGTGGGAACAGTCACCTGGTCGGCGGTGTTGGGCGCGACCGGGGTGAAGCGGAGGCCGCGGGCACCGCTGCCGGTGCTGCCGTGGCGGGTGCCGGTCGCGGCGGCGGCCGTCGCGGCCTGCGCCGACGGGGCGCTCTGCGTGACGACGGCGCCGCCGGCGGCGGTGGCGACGGTCACGACGGCGGCGGCACGCATCATCGAACGCCGCGAGAGGGCACCGGCGATGATGTCGCCGGCGTACTCGTTCCCACTGGTGTTCGGCACTTCATGGAAACAGGCGTCACCACAGCGGTAACGGCATGTGAGAGCGGACCGGCCGCCCGCGTGATTCGAGCTCAGGAGCGGCAGCAGTTTGCGCACTTCTTCCCCCATCTCCCCTTCGGCGCACCCCGCGCCGACATCGTGTCGGAATATGTCCGGCCGTGACGCTAGGGGCACACGTGTGCAGTGCGGAGGCGGTGAAGTGAACGCGGGATGAATGCACGGCGACCGAGGTGGTCCTGACGCCGGAGGGCCTTGCGATGGTGCGGAACGGGCGGCGGCTAACCTTACGTGTCCGCCCTGGCCCACGGTTGCGGCGTTGCCGCCCTTGGACCGGACATTGTTGGACAATGAGCGCACCCAATTCACGCGAAAGGCCTCGCCCATGGGCATTCGGAGCTTGCTGCGCAAGGTGTTTGGACGCGAGCGTACGGAGTCGTCGTCGGCCCCGACCACTACGACTACGGCCCCCGCCTCCGTCCCGCCCCAGGCCGAGGCACCCACCACAACACCCTCTTCCTCGGAGGCGGCCCACGCGGCCGAGCTGGTGGCGGCGGCCTTCGACAACCCCAAGCCGTCCCGCCCGACGATCCCGTCGGCCCGCACGACGGACGACGCATCACATGAGCCCACGGCCTCGGTGCCGGCGCCGCAGACCGACAGCGAGCCGGCGTCCACGCCCGCCGTTGCCGAGGCGCCCGCCGTTGCCGACGCGCCGGACGCCGCCGAGGCGCCGAACGCTGCTGAGGCCGCCGAGGCCGCCGACCTCCCGTCCACGGACGAGACCACCGCCGAGGCGCCCGCCGAGCCGGAGCCCGCGCAGGCGGAAGCCGACGCTGTTGAGGACACCGTCCAGCCGACGGAGGCACCGTCGAGCGACGACGCTCCGCAGCCCGAAACCACCATGTCCGACGAAGCGGTCGAGCCCGCCGCGGACGACACCGCCGAGGAAGCGGTCGAGGTGGTCGAGCCCACCGCGGAGGCGGTCGAGGTGGTCGAGCCCGCCGCGGAGGAAGAAACCCCCGCCGCGCAGGCGGTCGCAGCCGTCGAGGAGGCGCACGCCACGAGCGACGCCGCCGACGAGGCGGTCGAGGTGGTCGAGCCCGCCGCGGAGGAAGAAACCCCCGCCGCGCAGG
>NZ_JBSGZO010000318.1:0-10138 GCF_053611045.1 Streptomyces sp. NPDC054841
AGCACCATCAGCGGCAGCAACTGGGTCGCCGGCGCCGTCGATCCCGCAGCTCGGGCGGCGAGGAGGAACATGCCGAGATGCCCCGCGAGCACGGCGACCGACGAGACCAGCACACCTGGCCAGCTGCCCCGGGCGAGGAGCCCGAGGCGCGCCTCGGCGAGCGTGGTCCGGGCCGCGCGGCGCCACCGCGAAGTGCCCGGCCTCCCCCGGAGCCTTGCCACGCCCACGCCCACGACCACCAGCCCGCAGACCGCGGCGAGGGCGGCGGCGGCTCCCGTCGTCGCGGTGAGCCGGACCGCCTCCGCGGGGGCGACATGCGCGATCAGGAGCGTCGCACCGGCGGCGACGAGAACGGCCTGCCCCGCGATCCGTTCGAGCAGGACCGCTCGGACGCCCCGGCCGACGGCACCGGCGTTCCGTCCGTGCCGTACCGCGCGGTGGACGTCTCCGAGGACACCACCGGGCAGCGCCGCATTCAGGAACAGCGCGCGGTAGTAGTCCGCCACGGCCCGGCCGAGCGGCAGCCTGATGCCCAGACCGCGGGACACCAGGCACCAGCGCCACGCACTGAGCACGGTGGTGAACAGGCCGAGGCCGAGGGCGGCCAGCAGAGTGGAGCCGTCGATCCCGTGCAGCCCGTCCCTGAAGGCGCCGGTGCCCTGCCACCACAGCACCGACGCGAGGATCCCCGCTCCGGCGAGCATGCCGAGGCGGGCCCGGACCGCGCGGATCATGAGGCGCCGCCCGTCCGCCGGGGCAGGGCGAGTACGTCACTGTGGTGCACCACCACAGCCAGCTCGCCCGCCTCGCACGCCGCCAGACGCCGCCGCAGATAGGCGTCGGCGCGGGACGCGAGCTCCGGCCGCTGTTCCCGCGCGGCGCCGACCCAGCCCCGCAGCCATTCGGCGGTCAGGTCCGTCATCAGCGCGGCGTCGCGGGCGCCCGGGGCCGCGTCCTGCGGGCCGGCGGCCGCCGGGGAAGCGGCACCGAGCCGCCACGGGCTGGTGTGCACCCGTACGGTCATGCCCTGACGGGCGAAGGCCACGGAGGCCGCCGCGACGGCGTCGGGCCCGAGCAGCCGGCGGCCGTGGTCCACCCGGCGCTGGTGGGCGTTGAACGCGTCGGTGATCTCGGCGTCCATCGGATCGGCCGGGGTGAGGTCGACCCGGCCCAGCACGGACAGCGCCAGCAGTGCCGGGCAGCCGGCACCGGCGCAGGCCGCGACCAGCCCGTCCAACTCGTCGCGGGTGAGCACGTCCAGCAGGGCCGAGGCCGTCACCAGCGAGGTGCCGGCGAGGCCGTCCGCCGTCAGCCGGGCGATGTCACCGCGCTCCGTCGTGACCGTGACCGGGCTGCCGTCCGCCGCCGTACGGGGCAGCCGGCCGGCGGCGAGTTCGAGCAGCTCGGGGTCGTGGTCGTGCAGGATCCAGTGCTGCGGTCCGTTCAGCCGAGGGGCCAGCCAGCGTCCCATGGAGCCGGTGCCGCACCCGAGGTCGCGGATCACCAGCGCCGTGTCCCGGCCCGGCCGGTGCCCCGGGAAGGCGGCACTCTGCAGATGGTGGCGCAGCGGGTCGAGGAGTTCGGGCGCGCGGGACGCGGCGTCGGCCGCCTCCCGCAGTGCCAGCCACTCCGGTGCGTAGCGCGTGACGTCGATCGCGCTCATGCCACCTCCAGGGGGTGTTCCTGCCGGATCTGTTCCAGCGCCTTGGCCAGGTTCCGTGAGGTGCTCTCCCAGCCTGCCAGCGCGGTGCGCCGCCGTCGCGCGGCCGCTTTCGAGCGATGGCGTTCCCCGGGGTCGCCGAGCCAGCGACGCAGCGCTGCGGAGAGTGCCGCCGGATCATCGGGCGGTACGAGGATGCCCGGCAGCGTGCCGTCGGGTGTGTGCCCCATCGCCTCCGGGACTCCGCCGACGGCCGTCGCCAGCACGGGAACGCCGCGTGCGAGCGCCTCGGTCACGGCCATGCCGTACGTCTCGGCGCGCGAGGCGAGCACGAGGAGGTCGGCGGCGGCGTAACTCGCGTTCAGCCCGGGGCCCTTCCGGGGGCCGGTGAGGCGCACCCGGTCGCCGAGACCGAGTTCCCGGATCAGCTCCCGCACCCGGCCGACGTAGCCGGGACTCTGGCCCAACCCGCCGACGCACTCACAGGTCCACGGCTGGTCGGCGACCGACGCCAGGGCCCGCACCAGCAGATGCTGCCCCTTGCGGGGGGTCACCGACGCGACGCACAGCAGGCGCGGGGGCGTGCCGGCGCCGGATGCGGCAGCGGTCCCGGCACCGGTCGCCAGGGGAGCGATGTCCGCTCCCGGGGCGGCGACATGGACCCGGCCGGGGCTGAGGCCGTGGTGGTCCACGAGCCGGCCCGCCGCCCAGTCGCTGGTCGCCACGACCGCTGCCACGGCCCGCAGTGTCCGGCGCTCACCCTCGTCCAGCGCCGCGGCCACGTCCGGGGCGAGGCCGGTCTCGTCGCCCAGCGGCAGGTGCACCAGCACCGCCAGGCGCAGCCGTTCGGCCTCGGGGACGACGATCTCCGGGACGGCGCAGGCGACGAGTCCGTCGAGGAGGACGACTGAGCCGTCCGGCCAGGCACGCAGCGTCCGGGCCAGTTCCTCGCGCGCCTCGGCCCCGGGGTTCGGCCAGTCGCCCGCGAGGGTGTGCTCGTGCACCTGCCAGCCGACCTGCGGCAGTTCCCGGCACACCCGGCGGTCGTAGGTGTTGCCCCCGCTCGGTGACGCCGGATCGTCGATGCCCGCAGGCATCACGACCCGGACAGAGCGGCCGGGCGGGGCTGCGCCGGCCGCGCCGTTCGCTGCCCGGCTCACACGGCCCGCTCGTAACTCGCCCACGCGATATGTGACTCGTGCAGGGTGACCGTGATGCCGGTCAGGCCCCGGGCGCCCTCGCCCAGCGCTCCGGCGTGCACCCGGTCGGCCAGGCGGTCGGCGATGACCTTGGCCAGGTACTCCGTCGAGGTGTTGATGCCGGCGAAGACCGATTCGTCGTCGAGATTGCGGTAGTTGAACTCGCCCACGACGGCGTTCAGTTCGCGGGTGGCCAGACCGATGTCGACGACGATGTTGTCGGCGTCCAGCTCGGGACGCCGGAAGGTGGCGTCCACCAGATAGGTGGCTCCGTGCAGACGCTGGGCGGGTCCGAAGACCTCGCCGCGGAAGCTGTGCGCGATCATCAGGTGCTCGCGGACGGTGACGCTGAACAAGTGCGGTGACCTCCCGGTCGACGGTTCCGGCAGCCGACGGCTCTGCCTGCCCTTCACTACGGCCGCAGTGTCTCGTGCGTTCAGAGGCCCAGGTCATCAGGTACCCGGGTCGCCCGGAACCGGGCCGTTCGGGACCCGTGCCCGGTGGCTGCGTCGCCCGCGTCGCCCGCGTTCGCCCGGGTCGCCCGCTTCGCCCGGGGCCGCCGGGTTGCGGTTCGCCGGTCGCCGGTCGTCAGGGCTCGACGGTGCGGGCGTCCCCTGGCCGGACACGATCGGTGGCCGTGTCCGCGTCGTACCGGACGCGGTGGCACAGCCCCGGAAGATCCCCCGCGGTGATCCTGGACATCACGGACGGCAGCTCCTCGAACGCGCATTCGCCGGTGATCAGTGCGTCGAAGGCCGGGTCGGCGAGCAGGTCGAGCGAGAGCGCGAGCCGGTCGGCGAAGGTCCTGCGAGAGCGCCGCGCCTGCGCGACCCTGCCGACCTGACTGCCGCGCAGGACCAGACGGCCGGAGTGGAACGCCTCTCCCAGCGGCAGGCTGATCCGCCGGTCGCCGTACCAGCTCAGCTCCAGGACCGTGCCCTCCGGCGCGAGCAGTTCCAGCGCGCGGGTGAGCCCCGCCTCGGTCGCACTGGCGTGGACGGCCAGGTCGCAGTCCCCCAGGGCGTCCTCGGGGAGCGCGAAGTCGACACCCAGCGCCCCGGCCACGGTGGCGCGGGCGGGATCGGAGTCGACCAACTGGACGCGGACACCGGGGTACCGGGAGGCGAGAGCCGCGACGGAGCAGCCGATCATCCCGGCGCCGACCACGGCGATCCGGTCGCCGACCATCGGCGCGGCGTCCCACAGCGCGTTCACCGCGGTCTCCACCGTGCCGGCCAGCACCGCCCGTCCGGCCGGGACGGTGTCCGGCACGGGGGTCACGGCACTCGCCGGGACGACGTAGCGGCTCTGGTGCGGGTGGAGACAGAAGACCGTGCGCCCGACCAGGTGCCGCGGCCCCTCCTCGACCAGGCCGACGCTGAGATAGCCGTACTTCACGGGCCCGGGGAACTCGCCGTCCTGGAACGGCGCCCGCATCGCGGAGTACTGGCTCTCCGGTACGCCCCCGCGGAAGACCAGGCTCTCGGTGCCCCGGCTCACCCCGGAACAGAGCGCGCGCACCACGACGTCGTCGGCGCCCGGTTCGGGCAGCGCCACGTCCCGGATCTCGCCGTTGCCGGGGGAGCGGAGCCAGAAAGCACGTGCGGCGCGCTCCATCGACGGCCTCCTGCTGAACGCTCGCGAGCTGATTTACGTTCTGACAATCATGACGGCGCGCACACAGTACGCGGCGGACATCGACTCTGTCACACGGCCGGAGGTACGCAGTGGCCCTGATCGGCACGAACAGCACGAAGGCGCTGATCCCGGAGACGGTCGTGGGAGCGGGCGCGCAGATCCTGCTGCTGGCCGTGCTCGGCACGGCGACCGGATTCGGCCCCGCCGGATGGCTGACGGGCCTGGCCTTCACGGTCGTCACCTGGGCCCTGCTCATGCGTGCGCTGCGCCGTTCGCGGGGCGGACCGTTCGGTCCGGCCAACAGCGTGACCCTGGCCAGGACGACGCTCGTGGGGGGTGTGACGGCGCTGGTCGCCGAGTCCTTCGTGAGCCGGCCGCCGACCGTGCTCCTCGCCGTCCTCACCACGGTGGCGCTGGTCCTCGACGCGGTCGACGGCCAGGTCGCACGGCGCACCGGGACGGAGTCGTGCTTCGGAGCACGCTTCGACATGGAGGTCGACGCCTTCCTCATCATGGTGCTCAGCGTCCATGTCGCCATGCCGATGGGCGCCTGGGTGCTGGTCATCGGAGCCATGCGCTACGCCTTCGTCGCGGCGGCCCGGGTGCTGCCGTGGCTGCACGGGCCGCTGCCTCCGAGCCTGGCCCGCAAGACCGTGGCCGCGTTGCAGGGGATCGTCCTCCTCGTGGCCGCCGCCGGGATCGTCCCGCGCCCGGCCGCGTACGTGGCCGTCCTCGCGGCGCTGGCGTCGCTCGTCTGGTCCTTCGGACGGGACATCAGGTGGCTGTGGGTCGTCAGGATCCGTGACGGCGCGGCCGTGTCCCGGGGGGCGGCGCACGCGAGGACATGAGTGAACCGCCCCGCGCCCCGGGCGGTTACGGGGACGGCGCGGACGGCGCGGACGGAGCGGCGCCGGGCTGCGGACCGTAGGCGGTCAGGAAGCGGTCCCGGAACGTGTCCATCCGCCAGACCGGAGCCCCGGGGCCCGGCGCCAGGCCCTCCTGCCAGCCCCATCCGGAGATCCGCCGCAGCACGGCCGGGTCGCGGGCGACGACGCTGATCGGTACGTCCCGGCCGAGTTCGCCGTCGGTCACCGTCCCGACGGGCTGGTGGTCGCCGAGGAAGACGAGCACGGTGTCGTCGTCGCCGTACTTCTCCACGTAGTCGATCAGGCTGGTGAGCGAGTACGTGATGGCCCGCCGGTACTCGGTACGCACCTGGTCGGGGTCCCTCCACACGTCCTCGGGATCCTTGCCCGCCTTCTTGACGGAGTGGTAGATCGAGCCGTCACCGATCTCCTCCCAGCCGAGCGTTCTGGGTATCGGTGCCCAGGGGTTGTGGCTGGAGGCCAGAACGATCTCCGCCATCAGCGGCTCGTGGTCCCGTTTGCCGTGCTCCAGGCGTTCGAAGGCCGCCAGGCTGAACTGGTCGGGTACGGGCGTCCAGCTGAACTTCGGTCCCTGGTAGCCGAGGTTCCGGGAGTCGTAGACGTGGTCGAGGCCGTAGAACCTCCCCTCCGGCCAGGACCGGGTGACGCCCGGCATGATGCCGACCGTCCGCCAGGCGCCCGCGTTCCGGAAGGCGCCCGTGAGGGTCAGCCGGTCGCTCGAGGTGAGGCTGCGGTAGCGCTGCTGATTCTTGATCCACAGGCCTGACATGAACGTGGAGTGGGCGAGCCAGCTGCCGCCTCCCGACGTCGGGGAGGTGAGGAAGGCGCTCCGGGAGAGGAAGCCGTTCGCGCGCAGCCGCCGGGTCCCGTCCGCGAGCACTGCCCTGGTCTGCGGCGCCATCCGGGGATCCTGGACCGCGCTGCGGCCGTAGCTCTCGATGAAGACGAAGAGGACGTCCTTGCCGCGCAGCCCGGTCAGCAACTGGTCGGCCGGGGTGCCGCGGAAGGCGTCGACGTCGGCCTCCTCCGAGAACGCCTGCCGGTCCTTCAGTCCCGCACGCACCTGGAGCGCGTGCTCCTGGGCGAACTCGGCCGTGGAGCGGGAGGCGAGCGGTACGGCGGCGATCTGTGTGCCGAGCGCCGCGCAGGTGACCCAGACGGTCCCGAGCAGGAGCGCTCCACGGCCGGCCGCGGCGCTGTGCCGGACGACGGCGCGGTTCAGCCGGACGACGGCCAGGGCCATGAGGACGAGCAGGGCGAGCACCAGGACCACGACCCCGGTCACGGTGGCGATCGCCCCGGTCGTCCCGGCGGAGTCCCTGAGGAACGCCTCGGCGTCGTCGAGCAGAATCCAGTCGAGCACCGGGTCGAACGGGCGGTCGAGAACCGAGTGGAAGCCCATGTCGAGCAGCTTCAGGACGGTCAGCAGGCCCAGTCCCGTCCCCGCGACCACGGCGGCCGCCCGCCTCCATTTCGGCCGCAGGACGAGGAGCACGGCCGTGCCGAAAACGGCCTCCACCGGGATGCGGATGAACGCGGCGGGCGTGAGGCGGGGGAGTTCGTCCGGCAGCAGGAGGGCGACGTGCACGAGCACGGCGGCCAGGACGGTGGTTCCCCGTGTCAGGGCCCGTGCGGCGCCCGGGTGCTTCTTCCACTTCCACCGGCCGTCGGGGACGGACCCGTCGGGGTCGTCGCCGCCGTGGCCCGCGGCGCCGCCGTCCGCCGGCTGCTTTGGCGAGCCGCGCCGTGACGAGTCCTCCTCCGTGACGACGGCGTCCTGGTCCGGCAGTTTCCGAGAGTGTGTCCAGAGTGACACCCGAAGGTCCTTCCGTGCGGATCGCGTTGACGGCACGGCGAACCTGACCCGGGGGCCCGGGGCCGCGGTTACCCGTACGGTCTGCCGGCGGCATCCGTTCAAGTACGGGCGACGACGGGCGACGGCGGGCGATGACAGGCGAACGCCCGCGCCCGGGCGTCGCACACCACGCCGTTGCCCCGAGAGACCTCAGGCCTTGGCGCGGTGCGAGTTCCGGACGGCGGGCAGCGGCTCCTGCGCGGCACGGGTCACGTCGGCGACGAGCTCGACGACATCGGGCCCGTACGCCTGGGTGTTGACGACCTTCAGCAGCAGGACGAAGGAACTGCTGCCGTGCTTGCGGGCGAGCTTCTGGTGGTGGCGGGCCAGATAGCGGGTGGCCGCCTGATTCGTTATCGCGCGCTGTCCGCAGAAGAGGAAGACCGGTCTGCCGGCCTCGCCGGCGGTCAGACGCGCCAGGATGACGTACTCCGTGGTGCCCGCCTCCAGGCGGTACCGCTCGGAGCCGATCTGGAAGGCGCCCCGGTCGGGGCCCGGCTCCACATCCGTGTTGATCTTCACGCCGGGGAGGAGGGAGGAGAGATGGGCGGCCATCCGGCGGTTGGAGTACGGGCCGCCGACGCAGAACTCCGTGCGCTCGCCGAAGCCCTGCTGAGCGACATCGTGCTGGATGATCTGGGCGTTCGCCCCGCAGTCCTTGATCAGGGCGGAGAGTTCGAGCAGGGCGAACACGTCGAAGCGGTGGACCGCGCCCTCGCTGCCGGCCTCGCGGTTGACGACGAGCAGACACTCGGAATTGCCGGGCAGACCGAAGAAGGCCTGCTTGCGGCGGAGCTTGCGGCGCCACAGATAGGTCCGGGCGAGCCAGCCGAGCGAGGCACTTATACCGGCGGCCACCACGCCGAGCACGATGTTGCGCAGGTCTTCGTTCATGGGCGCGCATGCTAGCGGGCCGTGCGGAACAGTGTTCGAGGCGGTCCTGACGAGCGGAGTACGGTGAAGTTACGCTGCGCGGACGTTCGCTGACCGGAGGTACGGATGCGTAGTAGTGCCGCTCGTCTCGTCACGATACCCGCCGTCGCGCTGGCCGTGCTGTCCGTGGGCGCGGCGGCGCCGCCGACGCCGGCCCCGGCACCGGGCGCCCCGGTGAAGGAGCCGGTCGCCGCCGGCTACGGGGGAGCGGTCGCGAGCGTCGACGCGGACGCCTCGGCCGCGGGCATCGAGGTGCTTCGGCGCGGTGGCAACGCGGTGGACGCGGCGGTGGCGACGGCCGCGGCGCTCGGCGTCACCGAGCCGTACTCGGCGGGCATCGGCGGTGGCGGCTTCTTCGTCTACTACGACGCGAAGACGCGCACGGTCCACACGATCGACGGGCGGGAGACCGCGCCGCGCTCGGCGGACGCCTCGCTGTTCGTGGAGAACGGCAAGCCGATTCCCGTCGAGGAAGGCGTGACCAGCGGCCTCGGCGTCGGCACCCCCGGCACGCCCGCGACCTGGGACGCGGCGCTCGACGCATGGGGAAGCCGGCCGCTCGGTCAGCTGCTGAAGCCGGCGGAGCGGCTCGCGAAGGACGGCTTCACCGTCGATGCGACCTTCCGCTCCCAGACCCAGGCGAACGAGGCGCGGTTCCGGGACTTCCCGGCCACGGCCGAGGTGTTCCTGCCCGGTGGGCAGCTGCCGGTGGTCGGGTCCGTGTTCAAGAACCCGGATCTCGCACGTACGTACGAGGAGATCAGGCGCGAGGGCACGGGGGCGTTGTACCGGGGCCCGATCGCCCGGGACATCGTCGACACCGTACGAAAGCCCGGCGTGCGGGAAGGCGCGACGCGCATCGTGCGGCCCGGTGACCTGACCCTGCGGGACCTGGCGGCGTACGAGACTCAGCGGCGGCGGCCCACGAAGGTGTCGTACCGGGGACTGGACGTGTACGGCATGGGCCCGGCGTCCTCGGGCGGTACGAGCGTGGGCGAGGCCCTGAACATCCTGGAGCGGACGGACCTGTCGGGCCTCTCGCAGGCGAAGTACCTGCACCGCTTCGTCGAGGCGAGCCGCATCGCGTTCGCGGACCGCGGGCGGTGGGTCGGCGACCCGGCGTTCGAGGACGTGCCGGTCCGGGAGCTGCTGTCGCAGCGGTTCGCCGACTCGCGCGAGTGCCTGATCCGCGACGACGCCGTGCTGACGAGCCCGCTCGCCCCCGGTGACCCGCAAAACCCGGCGGCGTGCGCGAGCGGCGGTACGGCGGCGCCGACGACGTACGAGGGCGAGAACACGACGCACCTCACCGCGTCCGACAAGTGGGGCAACGTCGTCGCGTACACCCTGACGATCGAGTCGACGGGCGGCAGTGCCATCACCGTCCCCGGGCGGGGCTTCCTGCTCAACAACGAGCTGACGGACTTCTCCTTCGCCCCGGCCAACCCGGCGGTCCACGACCCGAACCTGCCGGGGCCCGGCAAGCGCCCCCGCTCCTCCATCTCCCCGACGATCGTCCTGGACGACCGCGACCGGCCGGTGCTGGCCCTCGGCTCCCCGGGCGGCGCGACGATCATCACCACCGTGCTGCAGACCCTCACCGGCGTCGTGGACCGCGGCCTCCCCCTGGTCGACGCGATCGCCGCCCCGCGCGCCAGCCAGCGCAACCAGCCGACGACGGAGCTGGAACCGGCGCTGTGGAACAGCCCGTTGCGGGCGGAGCTGGAGGCACTGGGCCACGCGTTCCGCCAGAACCCGGAGATCGGGGCGGCGACGGGCATCCAGCGCCTGCCCGACGGCCGCTGGCTCGCGGCGGCGGAGAAGGTGCGACGGGGCGGCGGCTCCGCGATGGTGGTCCGCCCGGCAGGCACACCGTAGGACTAGGGCCTGTCCGGTGGATCTTGCTGGGCTCGCGACGCCCTGCGACTCCGTCTCCTGCGTTGTCGTCAGTCGGCATGGCTCCGCC
>NZ_JBSGZO010000319.1:0-10057 GCF_053611045.1 Streptomyces sp. NPDC054841
GGGCCTGGTCGAGCAGCACCTGACCGGCGTTGGTCAGCCTCACCTGCCGGGTGGTGCGCTCCAGCAAGCGTACACCGAGCCGGGACTCCATCTGAGCGATCGCCTTCGACAGCGGGGGCTGCGCCATCCCCAGACGTTGCGCGGCCCGGCTGAAGTTCAGTTCCTCGGCGACCGCGATGAAGTACCTCAGCTCCCGCACCTCCAGCTCACTCATATCTGTGGACTATAGATCCAGAGTCTTCTGGTCTTTCCCTGCCGCCCGTGGGCGAGGGGAGGCTGGGTGCCATGACGACTTCGCAGAAGACTGCTCTGATCACCGGCGCGAACAAGGGCATCGGCAAGGAAACGGCGCGCAGGCTCGCAGCCCTCGGCATCACCGTGCTGATCGGCGCCCGCAACGCCGAGCGTGGCGAGGCGGCGGCCGAGGAGCTTCGCACGGGCGGCGCCGACGTACGGTTCGTACCGCTGGACGTCACCGACGAGATCTCGGTCCAGGCCGCCGCCAAGCACATCGACGCCACGTTCGGCCGCCTCGACATCCTCGTCAACAACGCCGCGATCGCCGCCGGACCGCAAAAACCGAGTGAAACCCCCGCCGCCACCGTCCGGCAGGTCTACGAGACCAACGTGTTCGGCGTCATCGCGGTGACCCACGCCATGCTCCCCCTGCTCGGCCGCTCCGCCGCCGCACGCATCGTCAACATGTCCAGCGAACTCGGCTCCCTCACCCACCTGGCCGACCCGGGCAGCCCGTGGTCCGCCTACTCCTCGATCCTCCTCCCTTACTGCACCTCGAAGAGCGCGCTGAACGCGATCACCGTGCTCTACGCCAATGAACTGCGCGCCGAAGGGATCCTGGTCAAC
This sequence comes from Streptomyces sp. NPDC054841, assembly GCF_053611045.1. NCBI lineage: Bacteria > Bacillati > Actinomycetota > Actinomycetes > Kitasatosporales > Streptomycetaceae > Streptomyces > Streptomyces sp. NPDC054841. The sequence continues at coordinate 865 of NZ_JBSGZO010000319.1, forward strand.
GCGGTGAGTCCCGGCTACTGCGCGACCGACCTCAACCGCCACACCGGGATACGCACGGCGGAGGAGGGCGCGGCCGTCGCGGTTGACCTGGCGACGGCGGGCGAGGACGGCCCGACGGGCGCCTTTTTGGCCGAGGACGGGCCGATTCCCTGGTGAGACCATGCCGCGCCGTCTCCACCCGAAGCCTGCCGGGGTGTTTTCAACCCCCGCCGTGACGATCACTGGCCTCTTGCGCGGCGCGCATCCCCACGGGCCTTACTGGTAGTTGGTGGGCGCACAAGCCAAGACGGGCACGAGGTGATCACTCATCTCGCGGAATCAGCATCAAGGGCTGGGCCGCGGGTCAGCCGGTGGTCTCCATCGCGGTTGTGTGCTCGTCGTGTTCACGCAGCATGCGCATGACGGTGGCGGGTGAGGGGTGCTGGCCCTTCTTCGTGCCGGGTGACGAGGCGTTTGGCGATGTCGCGCAGGCTCATCTCCTGCTCGCGCAGGTGGAGGGCCATGGACAGCATGGAGTCGTCGGTGACGCCCGCGCCGCCGATGGTCTTGCCGCGCTTGCGGGCGGCCTCGTGGCCCTCCAGGGTGCGGTCGCGGATGTACTCGCGCTCCATGCCCGACATCGCGGCCAGCACCGTGAACACGATCCCGGACGGGTCGTGCGAGCCCTTGAGTTCGCCTGTGAGGAACTCCAGCCCGACATCGCTCGCCTTCAGCTCTTCGGCGAGCATGGCGAGTTCGATGCCTCGGCCGAGCCGCTTGTGCTCGTGGACGACGAGGGTGACGGCGACGCCGGAGGAACGGATCTTCCCGGCGAGCTTGACGGCGGCCTCCAACTCGGGGCGCCGGGTGCGCGGGGGGAGATCTTCTGCGAGAAGATGCGCGTCACTCCGGCCTCGGCGAGTGAGTCGAGCTGCGCGTCGAGGGACTGCCGTGCGGTCGAGGTCCGGGCGTAGCCGAGGCGGACGTGCCCGGCCGGTTCGGCGCCGGCGCTCACCGGCCGCGGTAGCTCGGTCCACATCGACCCCGGCTTGCGTACGGCGGGGGTCGGCACGCTGAGCGTCTTGGCAAGTTGGGGGACGAGGCGGAAGCGGGCGGTGTGGTATTGGATCGCCACCTTGCCCTTGCCGGTCCTGCATGGGGAGCCCGCAGGGGCGGCGCAGGCGGACATCGGGCAGTCGTGCGATTCCACGCGCTTGAAGTCGTCGCTCACAGTTCCGGAGCGTTTCATAAGGGTGTTTCAGACGCCCAGTCGTTTGCAACAACTCATGAAACATGATTGCCGCAGGTGGACCGCCGTGCGGCCGGGTGTTTCACGAGCGACCACCTATGAAACGCCCGCCCGCGCGAACACCTGTGTGCCCTCCGACCACCTGTCAAAACTTCTGACAGCAACACCGGTTTCTTGGTCCGTTCCTACTCGGACCCCCGCCCGTCCCCCAACTCTCCGCAGCCCCTCGCCGGCGTCGGCGCTCTGCTCGGCCGTGCCGTCGCCGTAGGCGGCCCGCTGCTTGGCCGCCCGGTCGAGGTAGAGGCTGTTCCACAGCACCACGGCGTTCAGTGCCAGCCCCAGCGCCCCGGGCTGGTCCTCCATACCCTCGCGACAGTTCTGTCGCAGCTCGCCGCGCTGACCGAAGAAGATCCGCCGTGCGAGACGGTGGCGGGCCTCGGTGATGTTCAGCTGCTTGCCGATCATCCGCCGGTAGCCGTCGTCGGAGATGAACTGCAGCAGGCGCAGCGTCTTGAAGATCCGCCCGTAGTGCGCGAACGCGTCGCCCAGGCCGGTCGGGCGCCCGTCACGGGACAGCATGCGGATCAGGTCGTGGCCGCGGACCTCACCGAGCGTCAGGGATCCGGCCACCCGCAACATGTCGCCCCAGTGCGCCCGTATCCGGTCCAGGCGCACCGTGTGCCGGGAGACGTCCTGCAGCGGCCCGTAGTCTGCACTCGCGTGGGTCCGCCACAGCCGGGCGTCCGAGATGTCCGCGATCCGCGGGGAGAACTGGTAGCCGCAGATCGCGAACAGCCCGAAGACGATGTCGCTGTAGGACGCGGTGTCGGTCACCACGGTCTCCGGCCGCACCCCGCCGTCGCGGCCCAGCAGCGCGTCCAGGATGAACAGCGAGTCCCGCAGGGTGCCGGGCACCACCACTCCGCCCAGGCCCATCACCTGGTCGTTGACCACGTTCAACCAGGTCGCGCCCTTCTTGCGCAGCCCGAAGTACAGGGGGCTGTAGCCCGCGTGCAGGGTCTGCACCGGCACGGTGAACCGCACCCCGTCCGCGGAGGCGACCAGCCCGCCGCCCCAGGCCCGCACCAGGTCGACCTTGGCCTGCGCCGCGATGAGCAGCCCGTTTGCGGCGGAGATCGTCTCCACCCGCACATACCCCTGGTCGACCTGCACGAGGCGGGCACGCGTCAGCACCGGCACGTTCGGCTTGGCCACCGGGACCAGGCCGACGTTACAGGCCTCCGCCAGCAACAGCGCGCACACGCTGACCTCGAAGTCGTCCATGTGCGGATCGGCGTCGGAGATGTGGGTGAACGCCGACGTCATGCCAGTCAGTTCGGCGACCTCCAGTAGCAGCTCAGGGAAGTCGACCTTCGGCAGCACGCTGTTGGCCAGCTGCCGGAAGGCCGGCATCAGGTTCGGCTCCGGGGCGGGGCCGAGCCGGTCCAGCCGCAACTTGCCGTCCTTCACCGTCACCGCGCTGTTCGTGGGCAGCCCGGCGACGACCTGGTGGTAGGCGCCATGCAACGCTCCGGCGAGCTCGGCCAGGTGCGCGGCCGGCTCCGCCTCCAGCCCGAGCGCGGTGAGCACGGTCGGCTCGGCACTCTCCCACCGGTCGCTCCGGCCAGCAGCTTCGCGCGCGAGTCGCCCCACCGGTCCCCGCCGCGGGCGAACACATCGCGTCGCCGCAGCGCCCGGTGCAGGTGCTCCAGCACACAGAACGAGTACGCCGCCTTCTCCACGCACCCCGGCTCGACGTCCGGGCTCATGCCATCGCTGCTCATCGTGTCCATGAGCGCGAGTGCGCCCTCGAGCTCCTGCTCGTCCAGCTCGGTCGCCTGCGGCGCCAGCTCGGCCGGGTCCCTGACTTCATCGGGCCAGCGCATCATGTGGATCAGGATCGCGTCCTCGACGACGCGGAGCAGGCCGAGCCGCTCACGGCCGTGGAAGGCCATCTTCGCCACGGCCACCTTCGAGCGCGGACTGCGGACAGGCTTTGTGCTTGGGCCAGATCAGCCGACGGCCGTGTGATCAGAGCAGGGCTCGGATGGCGTCGCGCCGCTCTGGCAGGCCGGCTTCCCTGAGCCAGCGGAATTTGTTGCCAATGTTCCCCCAGCAGTTGTCATTGGCGGTGACGGCTTGCAGAAGCTCTCGTTGCGCGGCCGACAGTGGCAGGCCGGGGCTGTAGCCGGTGGGGAAGGCTTTGACGAGCAGCGGACCCCAGTCGCGGTCGACGGTGTAGTCGCTGCCGAGCGGCATCAGGGCCATGGCCGCCGGAGCTAGGTCTTCGAAGGCGTCGACGCGGTCAAGGACGGCCTTCAGGAGGGTGAAGCGGAGCCAGCCGTCGAATTGAGGGAGGGGGTCGGGGAACCAGTGGTCTGCCTCGACCGGGTTTTGCAGGGCTTCGAGCAGGACGGCGGTGGCGCGGGGCATGCGCGCGCATCCGGTGGCCAGAGCGGCGCAGGCGCGCACGGCTGGATCAGGATCGTTGAGGAGGCCGGTGGTGTCCTGGCCCCAGGCGCCCATCGCCAGAGCTGCGGAGGAGCGTTCTCGGCGGCTGCCGTCCGCTGCGAGAACGCTACGCAGGCGGTGGGCGGCGCGGGGAACGAGCTCGGCGAGGTCGGGTGCCTTCAGAAGAAGGGTGACCGCTCCGAGGGCTGCCTCTCGGGTGTCCGGATGCGGATCGTCGAGGAACGGTTCGACCGCGTCGTAGAGCTCGCGTCGGATACTCCGGCATGCGCGGATCGCTTCGAGCTCGTCTTCGTCCTCGCCGTCGTACTCATCCCCGTACTCGCCCTCGCTGCCGGGGTCCTCGCCGCAGGAGGCCGAGTCGGCGATCTGGCCGAGCCAGTCGAGTAGTGCGGCCCGTAGGGGTCGGGTCCGGTCGTCCCAGGGGAAGAAGCTCTCGTGCTCGGCCAAAGTCTGGGGGTGGGGCAGGATCGCTGCGACGAACAGTGCGGCCGGCGGGGTGGAGCTGTACAGGGATCCTTGGTGCAGCACGGACATATCGAGCATTCCCAGTGCCTCGGCCTGCACGTCGGGATCCTCGTTCAGGAGTTGACACAGGTACGGCGGGGTGTCCTCGGCGCTCCCATATGCATGCTGCAGGGCGCCCCATTCAGTTGCCATGAGCAGCTCTCTGGCCGTCGAAGGCAGTCCAGACCAGATGGGGGCGCCACGTTCCTCGTCTCGATTCGTCACATGCACACCCTGCCGAACAGCACTGACAACCGGTTGCACCGGGGTGCCGGGGTCCCCGCAGGCATGTTTTTCCTGCTGCCGCCTTTGGGCGGTTCTGTGAACCACCCTCCACGAACGCCAGGTCGTTCGAGAACCCCGAGCCTCCGTCTTCTCAAACGACCTGGCATCCCAGCAGGTCAACGGCTCGCTATCTGACAGATGCGCTGCGACAGGACAGCTGGTCGGAGCCCTCACCCTTTGGGGTGACGGAGAGCCCAGTTCCAGTCGCTCGGCGTCGGCTCGGTCCGCCAACGAGCCCGTAGGACTCCGTCGTTGTCGGGCATGACAGCGGTGAACAGAGGAACACGTTCACCCGCATAAACGGACAAGAGTGCGGCGGCGTGGGCGCTGGATATCCGGGCGGTCAGCTCCGGGAACTCGTCCTCGTCTGCAATGGCGCTGATGATGTGGCCGTCCTTGTCCTGCCAGACGCCTTCGACGAGGCCTTCGGCGGGGAGGGCTCCCAGGACGGCGTCGACGTCGGAGGACAAGGGCGGCCATACAGCCAGACGGGCCCGGGGAGCCAGTCCGGCGCGAACCGTGTCGACGCTGTCGCGGGTGAGGTGGTGCCATCGTGAGGCGCCTTCGAGATACATCTCCTCCAGGATTCCGGCACTGCCGTCGGCGACTGCCCGGTGCAGGCCAGCCCAGAAGTCATCGTCGCCGGGCCGCTGGATGCCTTCTTCCTCGGCCTCGAAGTCGTACGGGGAGGCACCCAGGCGTTCTGGGAACAGCCCGAGTTCGCGGGTCCGGTCCAGCGCCTCCTCGCAAGGCCGGCTGCTGCTGATGTAGAGGTACTGGTCCCACCCCACGTGGACGGCGATCGTGTCCTCCACCTCCAGTCGGCACCAGGCACCGCTGTCGCGCAGCATTGCCCGCACCAGCTCAAGCCCGATGTCGAGCGGCATCTCTGCCCCGTCGTGGAAGTCGGCCAGGCCGAACGGGAGCAGACCGTCCAGTCCAAAACCGTCCACCGGAGGCTCGACGCCGAAGTGCGCGAGGGACGGAACCTGCGGTTCGCGTACGGCCAGGTGATCGATGCCGGTGTCCCAGGCGAATGCCGCGACAGCCTGGAGATAGGCCGCCTCGACCTCGCCGTGGTCGCTGACGGTGTCCTCGGGGCCGGTGTAGTGCCCGTGTCCGTCGCGGTCGGCGGGGTCGTACTTCGTGACGCGGTACACGTAGGTCAGCACGGCCCCATCTTTCTGCATGGGCCTGACACCACGCCGAGGAAATGCCAGGGGACTTGAGACGCTGAAGCGACGGTGCTCGCGCCTCGCGGCATAAGGCATCGCGCTGACCAGCAGGTTCCTTACGTGTCTCAGAACGCGTCCCTACCCCGGCATGCGCGGTGCGGCGTCGTGCCCGCCGCACCGCATCATCGCGGGCACGGTCGTATCCAGGCGGCAAGGGCGACGGCATCCGGACCACAGAGGAGCACGCGCTGACGTGGTAGTCGTACTCCTCGCCGCAGAGACGCTCCCGTCGGCGCTGGGATTGACGACGGCCGTGAAACTTCTCGTCACTCTTCGAGCGCGACCTGCAGCGACGGGCCCGTCATCTCGACGACGACGGCCATGTCTCGCAGTCCGTCGGGCAGGTTCGCGCGCTGCTCCTCGCCGCCGACGAGGACACCGTCCGGAAGAACGATGGCGGCACCGAGACGGTCGGCCAGTTCGGCGACGATGTCCAGGACTCCACCGGACGAGAAGCGGTGCACGCTGATGCCGTCGGCCCTCACGTTCATCTCCGCCTCTTCGCCGTCGGCTGCCCGGATCAAAACCTCCTCGCTGTCCTGGTCCGCATTCACGGCATAAGGTGCCAGTACCTCCCTGGTCACCCGTTCATCCAGCGTCTCGGGTTCGCCTCCCAAGAACCGGTGCAGGGAAATCCCATATCCCATAGGTGTCACCTTCCATTTCCTTGTGTGCCAGACATGGATGGTGATCGCCCCCTTGTTGGCGGCGATCACCTATCGACGGGTGGCGTCGGTGGCGCCACCCGCCCCCGCGGTGGCGAAGGGCGCCTACGGTGAGCTGCGGGGCGGCGGATAGCGTGCGGGCATGGCGATGACGGGGAAGCGACGGGTCCTGTACCGGCAGGGCAGCGGATTCTGGCGGATGACGGCGAAATGGGTTCTGGTCTTCGGGGCCCTGTACCTGCTGGACGGCGGGCTGCTCCGGTCGTGGGGCGACGCTCTGGTCTGGCCGATGATCGGGATCCTACTGTGGGTGCCGTTCGGGATCGGCGTCGTCTGGTACCCGAAGAAGGACCAGCGCGTCGAGCTGACGGCGCGTGAACTGCGGGTGCGGCGCAAGCGGCTGCCGATGGAGAAGGTGAACCTGCCGCACGTGGCGCGGCTGTGGCTGGAGGGGCGGTCAACCGCGGACGACCAGCCGGTGCTGGAATGGACACGGTTCGACCGGGTGGTGTGGGTGCCGCTGCGGGACGGCCGAGCGTTTGGCGTCGAGTTCCGCGACCCGGCCGCGTTCGCCAAGGTTTTCGGCGCCTTCGCGGTCACGGCGTGCGGCGGGCCCGACATCGTCCGCGCGAGGGCCGCAGCGGAGACCTACCCGGATCCGCTCCCGATGCGGCCCCGCCCCGCCGACGACGCAGGCTCCTGGCTGGACCTCCTGGACATCTTCAACTGACAGCCGGAAACGCCGGCAAGAGGCAGCGCTCCGTCAGGGACACGGGGAACTGCACAGAGCCGGCGTTCTCGACCAGCTCCCCCAGGAGGCGTTTCACACAAACACCTCCTGCTACTTGCCGAACTTGCCTGCACCACCGAGTATGCGCCTGAGCTGCACAGGATCCCTTCGCCCCCTGGATAACCTCGGCCGCGGCCCGGCGGCGGCGTTTGCCGCGGGCGTCCTCGATCGGGGCCGGCGCATCCTTCGGCGCGGCCACCGTCTCGGGGAAGGCGCGGCGGCTGAGCACCGACCCAAGCCTCAGGGCTTCAGAAGTCCACCCACCCACCAGTCGTGCGGATTGCCGTCGTTTGCAATCCCACGGTTACGCAGCGTCCCTTCGACGGTGAAGCCCAGCTTCTCGGCGATGGCACGAGAGCCGGTGTTCCCGACCATGGCCCACCACTCGATGCGGTGGACGTCGAATGTGGCCCAGCCCCAGTCGCACAGCGCCCGCGCGGCCTCGACCGAATAGCCGCGGCCGCGCTGCTCCTTGACCGCCCAGTAGCCGAGTTCCAAGACACCCCGGCTCACCCTGGTGAGGCAGTACGAGCCAACGAACGCCCCGCTGCCCTTGCGGAACGCACCGAGGGTGTAGTCCTTGTCCGTGGCCCAGCCCTCGGGCCAGTCCTCACAGACGCTCTTCTCGGCGTCCTCCCGCCGGTAAGGCACCGGAACCGGCGTATAGAACTGGATGTCCTCATCCTGACAAGCGTCATACACCACATCGGCGTCCTCAGGCACGAAGGCCCGCAGCACCAGACGGTCGGTCTCAAGAATCACCGCATCCATTGCGGCAGTATGAACACCACCCGCCAACGGCGACCAGCGACTATCCCAGCAACACCCCAGCTCAGCCTGTCCCGGAGCAGGAGCTACACCCAGCTGACCTCCTCCCCTATCGAAGGACTCACCGACCTGTGATCGGTGAGTCCTTCTGCTCTCCGCTCACCCCATTCCCCAGTTGGTTCACTTCGTGAACCAACTGGGGCTGTTCGGCGTGCCCCGCTCGACGGTGTACGGGCACCTCGACAAGACCAAGACCGTGCCCCGCCAGCCGAAGAGGACCGCGGTCACGAAGCCCTGACCCCTCGTTTGCGGCCGGTGACGATCCTGCTGGCTTGTTGCCGCCCCAGCCGACCGGGTCCTCCGTGGTGGGGCCGTAGCCGCAGAGAGGCCCCGACGGAGGAGTGCTGGGCAGTGGTTGGGGCGTGGTAGACGTCATGTGCTGGAGACGATCGGCCGCCGTGGCCAGACAGTTGCGTGCCGTCCCGTCGCTCCGCCGTGGAGAAGTCCCTGGCCGCCGTCGGCCGCCTGCTGCGGCTGGATCACCCCACTGTGCGCCGCCAGGCTCTGCTTAGCGCTCTCGGCCGGGCCTGACCGCGGCCCGGAAGTGGGAAACGTCTGGCAGCCCGCACGTCGTCGGTGCCGAAACGGCGATACCGGCACCCAATCGCCGTTTCGGCGCCGTGCGGCCGTCTACTGGTACCAGTCGTCTCCGCCCTCATCCGCGAGCGATCGGCCGAGATAGTCCCGCAGATCCCCTGCTACCCACCGGCGGCTGTCGCTTTCGTGCTCCCATACAAAGATGTCCGGCCGTGCCGGGGTGCGCACGAAGGCGAACTGGTCGCCGCCGCCGTTGTCGCCGAAGAAGAGGAGAGCGTCGAACGGCATGTACAGGTCGGCGAAGGAACGGTCCGACCGGAAGCGAAGGTTGTCCTCAACGATCCGCTGCAGCGGCCAGACCGCGGCCACGCCGTAGTGGCCCACGATGCCGTCGGTTTCCCGGAGCAGACTGACGAGGTCGGCCGGCAAAGGGCATCCCAGCCGCTGCTCGGCCGCGGCCAGCGCGGCCCCGTCGACGGGCTCACTGAATTCGGCCTCGGCACACGCCTGACCTGCTACGTCACGCCACATGCGCGCAGCTTAGGCCCAGCGGCAGGGGCCGGTTCAGGCGCCCCACGCGCGGCTGCTCCCAGGTACTCATCCGGCCTGGGTGGGGTGGCCCCGCGCAACGTGCGCAGTGGTCGCGGGG
>NZ_JBSGZO010000320.1:0-10006 GCF_053611045.1 Streptomyces sp. NPDC054841
GCCGACGGGCTGCCGCCGAGCCCGGCGGGCTGGATCATCACCACCGCCCGCAACCGGGCGGTCGACCGCCTCCGCCGTGAGGCGTCCCGCGCGGACCGGCACGCCCAGGCCGCCCTGCTGCACGCCCCCGGCGAATCGGCCGAGGAGGGACCCGTGCACGACGACCGGCTGCGCCTGATCTTCACCTGCTGCCACCCTGCCCTCGCCCCCGCCGCCCGGGTCGCGCTGACCCTCCGGCTCATCGGCGGGCTCAGCACCGCGGAGATCGCCCGTGCCTTCCTCGTGGCCGAGCCGGCCATGGCTCAGCGGCTGGTCCGGGCCAAGGGCAAGATCCGCGACGCGGGGATCCCGTACCGGGTGCCCGCCGATGCCGACCTCCCGGACCGCCTCCGGGCGGTACTCGCGGTCGTCTACCTCATCTTCAACGAGGGCTACGCGGCCGGCTCGGGCGAAGACCTCGTCCGCGAGGACCTCTGCGCGGAGGCCGTCCGCCTCGGGCGGCTCCTGTACGAGCTCATGCCCGACGAGCCGGAGGTCGTGGGGCTGCTCGCCCTCATGCTGCTCATCGACGCACGCCGCGCGGCCCGCACCACGCCGGACGGCGGGCTCGTGCTGCTCGCCGACCAGGACCGCGGCCGCTGGGACCGCGGCCTGATCGCCGAAGGCCAGGCCCTCGTCCGGCACTGCCTTCGCCGCAACCGGCCCGGGCCCTACCAGATCCAGGCGGCCATCAACGCCGTCCACAGCGACGCGCCGACCGCCGCCGCCACCGACTGGCGGCAGATCCTGCGGCTCTACGACCAGCTCCACGCGATCGCCCCGAACCCGGTGGTCGCGCTCCACCGCGCGGTCGCGGTGGCCGAGGTCGAGGGGCCCGAGGCGGCACTCACCCTCGTGGACGGCCTCGGGCTCGATACGTACCACGTCTTCCACGCCGTCCGGGCCGATCTGCTGCGCCGCCTGGGCCGCGACGCGGAGGCGGCGCGCGCGTACGAGGCCGCCATCGCGCATGCCGGCAACGCGGCCGAGCGCGACTTCCTGGAGCGCGCCCGTCGCGCACTCACCTGACGAGGCCGCCGCGAGGCCCGGTGGGGCCGGTTCACTTGTGACTGAGCGCGCGAGTCGGCCCGTGGCAAACCGAACGGCAGCGGGTCATTGTGAACTCCCTGTAGTCACGGGATGCGATCGCGGCCGCTGAGGGCGACGCTGAGAGAGGCCTGCACCCGTGACCGCCCACCCCACGGCTGCCGACAGCGGGGGAAAGATGAGTGGCGGCCCGAGTGACAGAGGTGAGAACACCATGCGCATCGCCGTCGCCGGAGCAACCGGGAACATCGGGGCCCGCACCGTCGCCGCCCTGGAACAGGCCGGACACGAAGTCGTGCGCATCAGCCGCTCACTCGGCGTGGATCTGACCACCGGGGACGGTCTGGACGCCGCGCTGACCGGCGTCGACGCCGTCGTGGACGCCACGAGCCACGAGGCGGACGACCGGGACCAGGCGGTGGCGTACTTCGGCACGACCACCCGGAACTTGCTGGCTGCCGAGGAACGGGCCGGTGTCCGTCACCATGTGCTGCTCTCGATCGTCGGCGTCGATCGTATTGAAGGCAACCCGCACTACGCCGGAAAGCGCGAGCAGGAGCGCCTCGTGACCGAGGGCCCGGTGCCATGGACGATCGTTCCTTTCACGCAGTTCCACGACTTCGCCGCAACGTTGACAAGTTGGACCGAGCAGGACGGCGTCGCCACGATCGCACCGCTGCTCGTACAGCCGATCGCGCCCGCGGACGTGGCCGACATCCTCACCGAGATCGCCACGAGCGCACCGCAGGGGCGTTACCGCGATGTCGCCGGCCCGGAGCCGCAGGACCTGGTGGACATGGCCCGGCGCACCAACGACACGCGCGGACACGCGGTCAAGCTCGTGCCGACGTGGCAATCGCTGCTCGGCCCGGAGTGGGCTGGTGACGTACTCCTGCCCGGCAAGGGCGCCCGCATCGCGCCAACCACCTTCGACGAGTGGCTCGCAAAGCCGCAGTAGCGTCACCCCGGTCCAGCACCCTGCGCCCCCGATCCTGCGGAAGTCCGTGTATGGCTCAGCAAGGGCAGCGCAATCAGGGGAAACACGATCACGGACAAGAGGCCCGCTGCCACCAGCGCGGCCGCGTTGGCCGGTCGGATCGCGTCCAGCTTCAACCCGATCGTTGTCGCTGCCACGATCACGGGGAGGGAAGTGGCCTGCAGGAGCCCACTGGCCATGATCTCTGCCCGCGAGAGACCCGCGCTGCGGTAGGCCAATGCGGGCAGTCCACGAACGAGGAGGAGCGCGGCAAGGAACATCGGTACCCGCAGCACCGTCGCGGCGTCCGCGAACAGTGCGCCGAGGTCGAACTGGATTCCGCTGGTCACGAAGAAGACCGGGACGAGGAATCCGTAGCCCAGGCCCTCCAGTTTCACCTGGAACTGGGGATGCGTCCGTTCGGCGTCGGGGTCGATCAGCCGCAGTACGGCCCCAGCAATGAAGGCACCCAGAATGGCCTCGAATCCGAGGTGCATGGCGACCGCGGACAGGCCGACGATCAGAAGCATGGTCAGGCGGATTCGGACTTGGGCGCTCGTGTCCGCCAAATTCACTACGGCTCGGGACAGCCACATGGAGCGCCCCGCACGCATCGAAGTCACCGCGATGAGCGCCGTCAGGCAAGCCAGGCCGAGCAACAGAAGCAGCCTGGAGGCCGGGCCCGAAGCATGCTCGGAGAAGAACAACGACAGCAGCAGCACAGCGCTGATCTCACCTGCAGAGGCTCCACCGATGGTCAGTTGGCCGACTGGCCGGTCGATTGCGTCGGCGTCCTTCAGGATCGGGACCAGAAGCCCCAAGGACGTGGCCACCAGCGCGGTGCCGATCAGCAGTGGGCTCTCGACCAGCCCGGCGAAGTCCAGCACCCAGCCAACGATCCCGGCCAGCACAATCGAGCCCGCCAGACCGATGGCGACGAGCCGCGCCCGTGGGCCGTGCAGTTGCTGGAAATCGATCTCGAGCCCGGCAAGGAACAGCAGGAAGCTCAGTCCAATGATCGACAACGCCTGAACGGTGGCGTCCGGCTGTACCAGATTCAGCACCGCCGGACCAAGGATCACACCGGCCACGATCTCGAGGACTGGGCCCGGGAGGGGGACTCGGGGCACCATGGCGAGGAGGAACGGGACGGCGGCGCCTACCGCGAGAACGATGACCAGATTGTCGTAAGACATGGTGACTCCGGTGGCCGGTAGGCGGTGCGCTGGCTATGGCCAACGTTGTCCCTTTACGTGATGCTATGGGCCGCTGGTCCTTCTAGGCTGAGGGGCGAACTTCTCGGCGCGGGCGTGCACGTGTGATCACGCTCCCACTCGGCTAGGGATGCAATCGATGGTCGTCAGCAACCTCGTTCTCCTGGGCAACGCCGGTGGTGTGGGCCGCACGGTCCTGGAGCAACTGCGCGCGCAGGGCGTGCCCGTGCGTGCGATCGTCCGGCGCGACGACGATCGTGCGGCCGAGCTGCGTGGGCTCGGCGCGGAGGTGGTCCTCGGCGATCTGACCCGGCCCGAGAGCGTCGCGGCCGCGCTGGAGGGTGTGGGCAGGATGTACTTCGCCATGCCCGTGTCGCCTGACCATCTTCTGGCCGCGGCCGTGGTGGCCAGCGTGGCGCGCGAGCACGGAGACCTGGACGCCCTGGTGAGCATGTCCCAGATGACGGTGTCGCAGATGACCGCCACCAGTACCGCGGAGTCGCACCAGCAGCGCCTGCACTGGCTGGCGGAGCAGGTGCTGAACTGGTCGGGCCTGCCGGTGGTACACATCAGGCCGACGTCGTTCCTGGACAACCCGCTGTTCACCGTGCTGGCGGCACGCTCGATCCGGGAGAGCGGCACGATCGAGCTGCCCTTCGGCACTGGGCGCACTTCGCCGGTCGCTGTGGAGGACGTCGCCCGAGTGGTCGCCACCGTGCTGCGTGACCCGGCCCGGCACATCGGACACGTCTACGAGCTCACGGGCCCGCGCTCCGTCGATATGACGGAGATGGCCGAGGAGTTCTCACGGGCGTTGGGGTCCCCGGTGTCCTACGTGGACGTGCCGCTGGAGCAGTGGCGGGCCGAAGTCCTTGCCAAGGTGGGCCTGCCGCCGCACACCGAGGAGCACATCGCCACCATGGCCCGACTGCACCGCGAGAATCGCTACGACCGCGCGACGGACGACGTACGGCGCGTCACGGGCATGACAGCTCGATCGGTCGAAGCGTTCGTGGCCGCCCGCAAGGAGTTCTACCTGGGCTGAGTCGCACCGGAAACTCTCGGTCACATCGCTGGGGCCGGCCTGTCACGAGTCTCGTTGCATAAAACTGCGATGCTGCGTATAGTCATGCCATCAATGAGGAGGGTCCGATGGCAGTACGTGCAGCAGTTGCCGGAGCGAGTGGATACGCGGGCGGAGAACTCCTCCGTCTGCTCCTCGCGCACCCCGGCGTCGAGATCGGCGCCCTGACCGCGAACACCAACGCCGGGCAGCGGCTCGGAGCGCTCCAGCCCCATCTGCTGCCGCTGGCGGACCGGGTGCTCGAGGTCACCACCGCGGACGTGCTCGCCGGGCATGACGTCGTGTTCCTCGCCCTGCCGCACGGCCAGTCCGCCGCGGTCGCCGAGCAGCTCGATGACGACGTCCTCGTCATCGACATGGGTGCCGACTTCCGGCTCGACGACGCCGCCGACTGGGAGAAGTTCTACGGCTCGGCGCACGCCGGGACCTGGCCGTACGGCCTTCCCGAACTGCCGGGTGCCCGCGCCGCGCTGGAGGGGTCCAAGCGCATCGCGGTACCCGGCTGCTTCCCGACCGCGGTCTCGCTCGCGCTCTTCCCGGCGTACGCGGCCCACCTCGCCGAGCCCGATGCCGTGATCACCGCCGCCAGCGGCACGTCCGGCGCAGGCAAGGCGCTCAAGCCGCATCTGCTCGGCAGCGAGGTCATGGGGTCGATGTCGCCGTACGGCGTCGGCGGCGGCCACCGGCACACCCCCGAGATGATCCAGAACCTCAGCGCGGTCGCGGGCGAGCCCGTCACCGTGTCCTTCACGCCCACCCTCGCGCCCATGTCCCGCGGCATCCTCGCCACCTGCAGCGTCAAGGCACGGCCCGGCACGACGGCCGACGCCGTACGGTCCGCGTACGAGAAGGCGTACGCCGACGAGCCGTTCGTCCACCTCCTCCCCGGGGGACAGTGGCCCGCCACGGCGTCCGTCTACGGTTCCAACGCCGTTCAGGTCCAGGTCGCCCACGACGAGGCCGCCGGCCGCATCATCGCGATCAGCGCCATCGACAACCTCACCAAGGGCACGGCGGGTGGCGCGGTCCAGAGCATGAACATCGCCCTGGGGCTCGACCAGACCACAGGACTCTCCACGATCGGAGTCGCGCCATGACGGTGACGGCAGCCAAGGGATTCACGGCCGCGGGCATCGCCGCCGGAATCAAAGCCCCCCTCAACGGTGAGAAGGGCGGCAACCCGGACCTGGCCCTCGTGGTCAACAACGGGCCGCGCCATTCTGCCGCCGGAGTCTTCACCTCCAACCGCGTCAAGGCCGCTCCCGTCCTCTGGTCCGAGCAGGTCCTCAAGGGCGGCGAGGTCTCCGCCGTCGTCCTCAACTCCGGCGGCGCCAACGCCTGCACCGGCCCCAAGGGCTTCCAGGACACCCACGCCACCGCCGAGAAGGCCGCCGAGGTCCTTCAGGGCCACAGCGCCGGGGAGATCGCCGTCGCGTCCACCGGACTCATCGGCGTACTGCTGCCCATGGACAAGCTGCTGCCCGGCATCGAGAAGGCGGCCGCCGAACTCAGCGTGCACGGCGGTGAGAAGGCCGCCATCGCCATCAAGACCACCGACACCGTCCACAAGACCGCGGTCCACCAGGGCGACGGCTGGACCGTCGGTGGCATGGCCAAGGGCGCGGGCATGCTCGCCCCCGGCCTCGCCACCATGCTCGTCGTGCTCACCACCGACGCCGACCTGGACAGCGCGACCCTCGACAGGGCGCTGCGCGACGCGACCCGCCTCACCTTCGACCGGGTCGACTCCGACGGCTGCATGTCCACCAACGACACCGTGCTGCTGCTCGCCTCCGGCGCCGCCCAGGTCACCCCGGAGTACGGCGAGTTCGCCGAGGCCGTACGGGCCGTCTGCGACGACCTCGCCCGTCAGCTCATCGGTGACGCCGAGGGTGCCAGCAAGGACATCCGGATCGAGGTGGTCAGCGCCGCGAGCGAGGACGACGCCGTCGAGGTGGGCCGCTCGATCGCCCGCAACAACCTCCTCAAGTGCGCCATCCACGGCGAGGACCCCAACTGGGGCCGGGTCTTGTCCGCGATCGGTACGACGAAGGCGGTCTTCGAGCCCGACAGGCTGAACGTCGCCATCAACGACGTCTGGGTCTGCAGGAACGGCTCCGTCGGCGAGGACCGCGACCTCGTCGACATGCGCTACCGCGAGGTCAGGATCACCGCCGACCTCGCCGCGGGGTCCGAGTCCGCCGTCATCTGGGCCAACGACCTCACCGCCGACTACGTCCATGAGAACAGCGCGTACTCCTCCTGAGGATCCCGGAGCCGATGAGCACTCGTAAGCACACCGCACTCCCCAAGGCACAGACCTTGATCGAGGCACTGCCGTGGCTCACCCGCCACCACGGCAAGACGGTTGTCATCAAGTTCGGCGGCAACGCGATGGTCGACCAGGAGCTGAAGGCCGCCTTCGCCCAGGACGTCGTCTTCCTGCGGCAGGCCGGCATCAAGCCCGTCGTCGTGCACGGAGGCGGCCCGCAGATCAGCGCCCAGCTCGACAAGCACGGCCTGGTCAGCGAGTTCAAGGCCGGGCTGCGCGTCACGACCCCGGAGGCCATGGACGTCGTACGGATGGTGCTCGCCGGACAGGTCCAGCGCGAGCTCGTCGGGCTGCTCAACCAGCACGGCCCGCTCGCCATCGGCCTCACCGGCGAGGACGCGCACACCATCACCGCCACCAAGCACCGCCCGACCATCGACGGCGAGCTCATCGACATCGGCCGCGTCGGCGAGATCACCGAGATCGACACCGGAGCGATCGAGGCACTGCTGAACGACGGCCGGATCCCCGTCATCTCCTCCATCGCGCGCAGCGCCGACGACGGGCATGTGTACAACGTCAACGCCGACACCGCCGCGGCCGCGCTGGCCGCCGCGCTCGGCGCCGAGACCCTGATGGTCCTCACGGACGTCGAGGGTCTGTACGAGGACTGGCCCAACAGCGACGAGGTGATCAGCCGCCTCACCGCGAGCGAACTGGAGAAGCTGCTGCCCGAGCTCTCCAGCGGCATGGTCCCCAAGATGGAGGGCTGCCTGCACGCCGTGCGCAACGGCGTCAACACCGCCCGGGTCATCGACGGCCGGGTGCAGCACTCCATCCTGCTGGAGATCTTCACCGACGAGGGCATCGGCACGATGGTCGTGCCCGACGGCACCGAAGGGGGAACGGCATGAGCGACCACGGCGGCAACCAGGAGTTCACGCAGCGCTGGCAGGGCTCCATGATGGACAACTACGGCACGCCGAAGCTGTCCCTGGTCCGCGGCGAGGGCGCGAAGGTCTGGGACGCCGACGGCAACGAGTACCTCGACTTCGTCGGCGGGATCGCCGTCAACGCGCTGGGCCACGCCCACCCCGCCGTCGTCGAGGCCGTCTCACGGCAGATCGCCACGCTCGGCCATGTCTCGAACCTCTTCATCGCCGAGCCCCCGGTCGCGCTGGCCGAACGGCTGCTCCAGCTCTCCGGCCGCCCGGGCCGCGTCTTCTTCTGCAACTCCGGAGCCGAGGCCAACGAGGCCGCCTTCAAGATCGGCCGGCTGACGGGCCGTCCGCACATGGTCGCCACCCAGGGCGGCTTCCACGGCCGGACCATGGGCTCCCTCGCGCTCACCGGCCAGCCCGCCAAGCAGCAGCCCTTCCTGCCACTGCCCGGCGACGTCACGCACGTTCCGTACGGGGACGCCGAGGCGCTGCGAGCCGCGGTCACCGAGGAGACCGCCCTCGTGATCATCGAGCCGGTCCAGGGCGAGAACGGCGTGGTCGTACCGCCGCCCGGCTACCTCCGGGCGGCCCGGGAGATCACCCGCGCCACCGGCACGCTCCTCGTCCTCGACGAGGTCCAGACCGGCATCGGCCGCACCGGCCACTGGTTCGAGTACCAGGCCCACCAGGGCGTCGACCCGGACATCGTCACCCTCGCCAAGGGCCTCGGCGGCGGGCTGCCGCTGGGCGCGACCGTGGCATTCGGACCGGCCGCCGATCTGCTGCGGCCCGGCCAGCACGGCACGACGTTCGGCGGCAACCCGGTCGCCTGCGCCGCGGGACTCGCCGTGCTGGGGACCCTCGACGGCAAGCTCGACGACGTCAAGCGGACCGGCGAGAAGCTCCGGGACGGAATCGAGAATCCCGGCGGGAAGCAGAAGCACCCGCTGATCTCCCATGTCCGCGGTGCGGGCCTGCTGCTGGGTATCGTGCTCACCGAGCCCCTCGCACCCCGGGTGCAGCAGACGGCTCAGGCTGCCGGCCTCCTGGTCAACGCGCCCGCCCCCGATGTCGTAAGGATCATGCCGCCGCTGATCATCGGCGACGCGGAGGTGGACGCTTTCCTCCAGGCGCTGCCCGGCATCCTCGACGAGACATACGGGGACGGACGATCCGGAGAATGAGACGACGATGACCGATGCGCAGGAAATCGAGCACGGCGGGCCCTCCGTGCCGCAGACCCGCACGGCCCGCCACCGCCGGATCGTGGACATCCTCAACCGGCAGCCGGTGCGCTCGCAGAGCCAGCTGGCCAAGCTGCTCGCCGACGACGGGCTGAGCGTCACCCAGGCGACGCTCTCCCGCGACCTCGACGAGCTCGGCGCCGTGAAGATCCGCAACACCGGGGGCGAGCTCATCTACGCGGTGCCGAGCGAGGGCGGATTCCGCACCCCGCAGGCGCCGCTGGGGGAGTCGGCGAAGGAGGAGCGGATGCGCCGCCTCTCCGGTGAGCTGCTCATCTCCGCGGAGGCCTCGGCCAACCTGGTGGTGCTGCGTACGCCGCCGGGCGCGGCCCAGTTCCTCGCCTCGGCCATCGACCAGGCCGAACTCCACGCGATTCTCGGCACGATCGCGGGAGACGACACCCTGCTGCTCATCTCCCGCGACCCGGCGGGCGGCCAGGCACTCGCGGACCATCTGCTGCGGCTGGCCCAGAACGACCGCTGACAGGTCTCGGCGCACCGCCGGTGCCTGGTCGGCGAGCGGCAGCCGGGAGGCTGGGAAGAGCGACGGGTCCTGGAGGCTGCTGCTCCTCGGCCGTGCGCGCCGCTGCGGGACCCGGCCGCCGCCCCGGCGCTCGCTCGGCGGCCCCGGGGGTCAGGCCCTGCCCGGGCGATCTTGTCGGGCCCGCGACGCTCCCCCAGAGCTTCGCCTGGGTGGGGGTGCCCCCCGGCGGAGCCAGGGGGAGTACCCCCAGCTACGGCATACCCCCAGCTACCGCTGGGGGTACCCCCACGCTGCGTTGTCGGAGTCGCCCGAGTACGCCCAGTACGAGGGCGATCCCCGCCTTGCGATGCGTCCCCTCGGCCCCAGGGGGCCGGGGGAGACCCCATGCATCCGGCGCCGCGGCCTGTTCCTCGAAGATCGCCCGGACAGGGCCTAGTTGTATTGCCCTGTGAGGTTGGGGACGCGGCTGGCGGGTGGTTTGCCTGCGAGCGCGGTGTGTCCGCGGTGGTGATTGTAGGAGTGCAGCCATTGCGGGAACGCGTCGCGTCGTTCCTGCTCTGAGCGGTAGGGCTTTGCGTAGGCCCATTCGTCGAGCAGGGTGCGGTTGAGTCGTTCGACCTTGCCGTTGGTCTGTGGCCGGTAGGGCCGGGTTCGCTTGTGGGTGATCCCGGCTGCCGCGAGGGCATCGCGCCAGGCGTGGGACTT
>NZ_JBSGZO010000321.1:0-9976 GCF_053611045.1 Streptomyces sp. NPDC054841
GCCCACGCTTGAGCGCCCACGCCCGCACCCCCGTATCGCCAGAGCCGCGCACACAGCCGCGAGCGGCAACTCCGCACACACCGCCAACGCGACCGCCCCCGCCAGCTCCGGGCCCGGCGCCGAGGTCAGCAGATCCGTGCACGCATCGGCCAGCAGCAGCAGGGCGGCCCCGGCCGCCGGTGCCCGGTGGCCGCCACCGCCATGGACGAGCCGCATGCCCGCCGTCAGCAGACAAGCCGCCTCCAGGGCATCCAGCGCCACCCAGGCCGCCGCCTCGGCCGGCGGCAGTGTCCCTGCCAGAAACCCCATCCACGGCAGCAGCGCCAGACCCGCACCGGTCAGCAGGCGACCCTGCCACCTGGGCAGGCGGGCAGTGCCGATGGGAGAGCCGTACGCGATGAGAGCCATGGAGTGCGCTTCCTTCCGATCCCGGGAACCCGGCCGTCGGGCTCAGTGATCAACACTCCCGTTCCGGGCGGTCGCAGTCAGTAGCGCTGCCATCCGACATGGGGGTGGTACTGGCTACACCCCTGATACGGCAAGGGACTTCATGGCGGCCGCCCGAACCCGCCGCCTACGGTTGGATCATGACCATCCCGCCCCGGCTGCGCCGCACGCTCACGCGGCTGCGGCGCGACATCCTCTTCATCGCCTCCGGGGTGCTCCCGCACCTCGCCACCGCGCCGCTGTTCGTCTGGGCGGTCATCCTCCTCACCCGGACCATCGCCGCCACCTCGTCCGAAGCCCCGGTGATCCTGCCCATCCCCGTCGTCCTCATCGCCATCGCCGGATTCGGACTCACCGAGGTCCACCGCAGGCGCTACCGCGAACTGTGCGGAGTCGAGCTGCCCCGGCTCCGATTCGCCGTGCCGGGACGGCAGTTCGCCTACAACTGGCTCGTGGCGCCCTGCCTCGGGGCGCTCGAACTGCTCGTACTCGCCCTGATGATCGCGGGCGCGGCCGCCACCACCGTGTACGTGTGGGTCTTCCTGCTGCCCTTCGAGTGGCGCCTCTCCCACCGCGGATACACGACCCAGGCCGCCTACGTCATGGCCGCAGGCGTTCTCGCGCTGCTCGCCACACCGCGCCTCGCGGGAGCGCTCGTACGGCTCGAGAACCGCATCGCCCCGGCCCTCCTCAAGGACAGCAGCGCCGAAGCGCTCAGACAGCGCGTCGAAGACCTCACCCAAAGCCGCGCCGGGGCCGTCGACGCAGCCGCCGCCGAACGCCGCCGCATCGAACGGGACCTGCACGACGGCGCCCAGCAACGCCTCGTGTCGCTCGCCCTCAACCTGGGCATCGCCAAGGTCACTCTCACGGACCTGCCCCCGGAGGTGCGACAGGTCATCGACGACGCGCACCGCGAGGCCAAGGAATCGGTCGAGGAACTCAACAACCTCGTACGCGGTCTCCATCCGGCCGTACTCGACGAACTCGGCCTGGACGCGGCACTGCCGGGACTCGCGGCCCGCGCCCCGCTTCCCGTGAGACTGCGGACCGACATACCCGAACGGGCCGCGCCCGCCGTCGAAGCCGTCGCCTACTTCGTCGTCTCCGAAGCACTCACCAACATCGCCAAGCACGCACACGCCACCCGGGCCGATGTGACCGTCTCCCGGCTGGGAGGGATACTGCGGGTGGTCATCGCCGACGACGGCGTGGGCGGCGCCGACCCGGCCCGCGGCACCGGCCTCACCGGACTCTCCCAGCGGGTGGGATCCGTTGACGGGACCATCCGGATGAGCAGCCCCACCGGGGGCCCGACCGTCATGACCGTGGAGCTGCCGTGCGCGCTGTGATCGCCGAGGACTCGATCCTGCTCAGGGTCGGCGTCGTCAAGATTCTGGAAATGGCCGGATTCGAGGTCGTCGCGGAAGTCGGCGACGCGGAAGGGCTGCTGGCGGCGGTCGCCGAACAGCGGCCCGGCCTCGCGGTCGTCGACGTGCGCATGCCGCCCGGCTTCACGGACGAGGGTGTACGGGCCGCACTGCGCATCCGGCAGCAATGGCCGGACACGGCAGTGCTGATGCTGTCGCAGTACGTGGAGGAGCGATACGCCGCCGAGCTGATCAGCGCCGGAACCAGCGGCATCGGCTATCTCCTCAAACAACGCGTTGCCGATGTGGAGGAGTTCATCGACGTGCTGCGACGGGTCGCCGACGGCGGAACCGCCCTGGATCCGCAGGTCGTCGCACAGCTTCTGGTGCGGCGGCAGAGCGATCCGCTCGAACGGCTCACGGAACGCGAAGGGGAAGTGCTCGCCCTGATGGCCGAGGGACGGTCCAATGCCGGCATAGCCGGCCGCCTCGTCGTCAGCGAGAGCGCCGTCGCCAAACACATCAACAGCATCCTCAGCAAACTCGATCTGCCGCGCGCCGAGGCCGACCACCGCAGGGTGCTCGCGGTGCTGCGCTTCCTGGAAAGCGGTGGCTGAGCGCCCGGCGGGTGACGCACGGGAGAACAGCACGACAAGGTAGTGCTGTTGATGTTGGTCCTGCTGCACACTGGGCGCATTCGTCACCAGGAGGAACGATGCCGTCCATGACCACCAGCAAGGTCAGCAGATGGGATCAGCACGGCCGCGAGCACGTCGTGCACGTCAAGAAGTCCGGCATGCAGCGCGCGTTGACCTGCGACACCTGCGGCTGGCGCAAGGGCACGCAGTTCCTGCCGTGGCTCAAGGCCGAGGAGCACCTCGCGGAGGCGCACCAGGCGACGGTCGACCCGGCGCGGGACCGGACGGACTGAACGGGCCGACGGGCCGACCGGCCGACGGGTCGGCCTGCCGTCTCCGCGTCGCCGCGTCGGCGCATGCACGGGGGTGCGCCCTCGACACGACGGAAATCCGGATGCCCGCCCGGCTCGGGGCCGGGTACCGTCGGCCCATGTCCTCCTTCTTCCAGATCTACGAGTGAGAGTGCGGCGGCTCCGTACCGCCCCCACCAGCTGACACCAGGACCACTTCTCACCACGATGGGAGAACCCCGTGGCCAAGAGCCGTAACAACCTCCTCGGCGTGGGCGGACAGCGGAAGAAGCTGTCCCGCGCCGACCAGCAGGGCAACGGTCCGGCGCGCAACGCCGACCGCAAGGCGACCGCCGACCAGAAGCAGGAACTGCTGCGCAAGATGCGCGAGCGCGCGCAGGGCAAGGAGGCCGACCAGCCTGATCAGGCCGAGCAGCCGCAGCCGGCCACCGAAGGCGGTGCCGACGCACAGAGCTGACGCTCACTCATCGAACGATGGGCCCGGATCACTCATGTGGTCCGGGCCCTTCGGCTCTCCCTGTACGCGCGACCTGCGGGCGCTCATCGCCGACGCCGACGGCGCGCTCGTACCGCGGCCGATCCACGCCCTGCCGGTCGGGCACCGGCGGGCTTCAGCCGTCGGTGGCTTCGGCGGGTACTGCGAACGTGGACGTGTCGAGCTCACAGCCGAACGGGTCGGGAATCTCGAGCTTGCCGCCGAACGCGACGGTGGTGCGTGACAGGTAACCCTTCGAGGACGGCCCCCAGAACACCGAGGCGGTCTCCTCCTGCATGTCGATCAGCAGATACACGGGCACGCCCGACTTGCCGTAGACCGGAGCCTTGTCCTGCCAGTCCACGAGCCGGGTCGAGGAGGAGGTCAGCTCGCAGACGAAGGAGAGGGCCTCGCCGTCGATGCACCGGGCGTCGGTCTGGAAGGCGGACGCCGCGGCGGCGTAGATGTCGGGACCGTAGGCCCGTTCCTCCCCGGGGAAGGTGAACAGGAAGGGGGCCATGGACATGGTGTGGCCCTGTCGCCGGTGCGGCTTCAGCTGGTCCTGAATGGATTCCATGATGGGCAGGTAGAAGCCCCTCGACCACGGCGACATGACGATGTTTCCCCCGACGATCTCTGCCCGGTAGCCGTCGGGCACCTCCATGGTCAGCAAGGTCTGGCACAGCGCCTCGAAGAGCGGTGAACCGTGGGGAATCTCTATCGTCATCGGTCGCTCAAGCATCAGTGTCATGATGCGCCCTCCCTTGTGCACGGGCCAGACAGCCACGCGTGATGTTCTGAACACTCAACGTAGCGACCCGATGGGACAGTGATCCGCGGTTCGCGGAAATCAGGACATACGGCTGTCCGCCGGCACCCGCACCGCCGCCGACTCCAGTTGCCGTGCGGTGCGCTCCGCGGTGGCGCGCGCCCAGCTCCCGCTCGTCGCGAGTCCGACCAGCAGCACCGACAGCCCGCAGCCCATGATGATCCACCACGCGGGGCGGCTCGCCTCGACGAAGCCCGTCGCGTGGGCGGCGGCGCTCGTGCCCGCCGCCAGGACCGAGCCGATGACCGCGACACCGAGGGTGGCGCCGGTCTGCCGGCTGGTGGAGGCTACCGCGGCGGCCACGCCCGCCTGGGAGCGGGGCATTCCGGAGACCGCGGTGTTGGTGATGGGGGCGTTGACCATGCCGAAGCCGAGGCCGAAGAGGACGTAGCCGGTGAAGAGGAGCGCTGTGGTCGTCTCGGCTTCGAACGCGGCGAAGAGCAGTCCGCACGCGGCCATGGAGACCCCGGCGACGATCAGCGGCAGCCGCGGGCCGCGACTGCCGACGAGGCGGCCCGACAGCGGTGCGCAGACGAAGGTGAGCGCGGCCATGGGCAGCATGTACAGGCCGGCCTGCAGTGCGGACAGTCCGCGGACGTCCTGCAGATAGAGGGTGTTGAGGAAGAGGAAGCCGCTGAGCGCGGCGAACGAGGTGATCGCTATGACGGTCGCCCCGCTGAACGGCGCCGAGCGGAAGAACCGGACGTCGATGAGGGGCTCGTCGCGCCCGCGCTCGTACCGCAGCAGTCCGGCGAGGGCGATCACGGCGATCCCGGCGAAGGGGAGCACGGCGCCGAGCCCTTCGGCGGGAGCCTCGATGATCGCGTACGTGACCGATCCGAGGAGCGCGATGACGAGGAGCTGGCCGACCGGGTCGGGGCGGCGCGGCTTCGGGGCGCGGGACTCGGGGACGTAGCGCCAGGTGAGCAGGAGGGCGGCGAGGCCGACCGGGACGTTGACCCAGAAGATGGAGCGCCAGCCGACCGTCTCGACGAGAAGGCCGCCCACGACCGGTCCCGCGGCCATCGATATGCCGACGACGCCGCCCCAGGCCCCGATGGCCCGGGCGCGCTCGCGCGGGTCGGTGAAGGTGTTGGTGATGATCGACATGGCGACCGGGTTGAGCATCGACCCGCCGACGGCCTGGACCATGCGGAACGCGACGAGCAGTTCGAGGCTGGGCGCGAGCGAGCAGAGGACGGAGCCGAGCGTGAAGAGGACGAGCCCGGCTTTGAAGACCTTGCGGCGGCCGATCCGGTCGGCGGTGGATCCGGCGAGTATCAGCAGTGAGGCGAGGACGAGCGTGTAGGCGTCGATGGTCCACTGCATACCGGCGACCGTGGCGTCCAGCTCCTGGCGTATGGAGGGCAGGGCGACATTGAGGACGGTGTTGTCCAGGCTGACGATCAGCAGGCTCATGCAGCAGATCGCCAGGATCAGGAGTCGCCGCCGTCGGCCCGGCTCGGGCTCGCGCTCGGACACAGGCATGTATGCATAGTACGGCTAACTAATGAACTGGGGAATGCGCGACAATGGGCGAATGACCACGCTCGCCCCGTCGACGTCCGTGACGTCCATGCTCAAGATCGGCCCGCACGCCGTACAGCCCCCGGTGGTGCTCGCGCCCATGGCCGGCATCACGAACGCGCCGTTCCGCACCCTCTGCCGCGAGTTCGCCGAAGGCGTGCGGGGGTTCGGGGGTCGCCCCCCGACGGGCACGGCCAGCGGCGGCAAGGGGCTGTTCGTCAGCGAGATGATCACAACGCGGGCGCTGGTCGAGCGCAACGAGAAGACCATGCAGCTCATCCACTTCGACGAGACCGAGACGCCGCGCTCGATCCAGCTGTACGGAGTGGACCCGGTGACCGTCGGCAAGGCCGTCCGCATGATCGTGGACGAGAACCTCGCCGACCACATCGACCTCAACTTCGGCTGCCCGGTCCCGAAGGTGACCCGCAAGGGCGGCGGCTCGGCCCTCCCGTACAAGCGGAACCTGCTGCGGGCGATCCTCAACGAGGCCGTCGGCAACGCCGGGGATCTGCCCGTCACGATGAAGATGCGCAAGGGCATCGACGACGACCACATCACCTACCTCGACGCGGGGCGGATCGCGGTCGACGAGGGCGTCACCGCGATCGCTCTCCATGGGCGCACGGCGGCGCAGCACTACGGCGGCACGGCGGACTGGGAGGCCATCGCCCGCCTCAAGGAGCATGTGCCCGAGATCCCGGTGCTCGGCAACGGCGACATCTGGTCGGCGGACGACGCGCTGCGGATGATGCGCGAGACGGGCTGCGACGGCGTGGTCGTGGGGCGCGGCTGCCTGGGCCGGCCGTGGCTGTTCGGCGATCTGGTCGCCGCCTTCGAGGGCGGGGACACCTATGCGCGACCGTCGCTGCGGGAGGTCGCGGACGTCATGGTGCGGCACGCCCGGCTGCTGGGGGAGTGGATCGGTGACGAGTCCCGTGGCGTGATCGACTTCCGTAAGCATGTGGCGTGGTACCTCAAGGGCTTCTCGGTCGGCTCCGAGATGCGCAAGAAGCTCGCGGTGACGTCGTCGCTGGACGAGCTGGGTGCTCAGTTGAGCGAGCTGGAACTGGACCAGCCGTGGCCGGTGGGCGCGGACGGCCCCCGGGGGCGTACGTCCGGGAACAACCGGGTCGTGCTGCCGGACGGCTGGCTGAAGGATCCGTACGACTGTGCAGGTGTGAGCGAGGATGCGGAGCTGGACACGTCCGGCGGCTGACTGTCGGACGCCCGGAGCGACCGGCCCGGAACCGGGCACGCGAGGGTCCGGATCGTGGAATCCGGCGCTGCTGAGCGGCGTGATTCTCGCCACCCTTGATAAGGGGTGCGCTCAGATGAGCGCAAACAAGGTGGCTGCGACTTCAGAAGGGGTGGCACTGAGTGCCACCTCTTCTGTGTTCAATAGTTGAACTCAAATGCCCTGGAGGGCGCTCGTCTGAGCGGTGATTGCCTGCTTTGAGTCAAGCGCTCTTCGAGGGGTGAAGATGCTGGAGCGAACGGCTTTACGCATCGGTAACCTGCGATCTGCTGGCGGACGGGTGGTTACGGCCGAATGACAGACAAGTGGACGTACCCAGACGCCTTCGATCTGGGTATGTTCCTCGCCGTCAGGGCAGCCACCGAGTCCTCGAGGAGTCGAGACCCGTGTCGGAAAACAAAGATCAGAAGTTCGTCTACGACTTCACCGAGGGCAACAAGGACCTCAAGGACCTCCTCGGTGGCAAGGGCGCGAACCTCGCCGAGATGACCAACCTCGGTCTGCCCGTCCCCCCGGGCTTCACCATCACCACCGAGGCCTGCAAGGTCTACCTCGAGAGCGGCGAAGAGCCCGCGGCACTGCGTGACGAGGTGAGTGCGCACCTCGACGCGCTGGAGCAGCGCATGGGCAAGAAGCTCGGCCAGGCCGACGACCCGCTGCTCGTATCCGTACGCTCCGGCGCGAAGTTCTCCATGCCCGGAATGATGGACACCGTCCTGAACATCGGGCTCTCCGACAAGTCCGTGGAGGGCCTGGCCAAGCAGGCGGGCGACGAGCGCTTCGCCTGGGACTCGTACCGCCGGCTCATCCAGATGTTCGGCAAGACCGTCCTCGGCGTCGACGGCGAACTCTTCGAGGACGCCCTCGAGGCGGCCAAGCGCGCCAAGAAGGTCACCGTCGACACCGACCTCGAGGCGGCCGACCTCAAGAAGCTGGTCAGGAACTTCAAGAAGATCGTCAAGACCGAGGCCGGCCGCGACTTCCCGCAGGACCCGCGCGAGCAGATGGACCTCGCCATCAAGGCGGTCTTCGACTCCTGGAACACCGACCGCGCGAAGCTGTACCGCCGCCAGGAGCGCATCCCCGGCGACCTCGGCACCGCCGTCAACGTCTGCTCGATGGTCTTCGGCAACCTCGGTCCCGACTCCGGCACCGGCGTCGCCTTCACCCGTGACCCGGCCAGCGGCCACCAGGGTGTCTACGGTGACTACCTGCAGAACGCGCAGGGCGAGGACGTCGTCGCCGGTATCCGCAACACCGTGCCGCTCGCCGAGCTGGAGTCGATCGACAAGAAGTCGTACGACCAGCTGATGCAGATCATGGAGACGCTCGAGACGCACTACAAGGACCTGTGCGACATCGAGTTCACCATCGAGCGCGGCCAGCTGTGGATGCTCCAGACCCGCGTCGGCAAGCGCACCGCCGGTGCCGCCTTCCGGATCGCCACCCAGCTCGTCGACCAGGGCCTCATCGACGAGGCCGAGGCGCTCCAGCGCGTCAACGGCGCCCAGCTCGCGCAGCTGATGTTCCCGCGCTTCGACGAGTCGGCCAAGGTGGAGAAGATCGGCCGCGGTATCGCCGCCTCCCCGGGCGCGGCGGTCGGCAAGGCCGTCTTCGACTCGTACACGGCCGTCAAGTGGTCGCGCTCCGGCGAGAAGGTCATCCTGATCCGCCGCGAGACCAACCCGGACGACCTCGACGGCATGATCGCGGCCGAGGGCATCCTCACCTCGCGCGGCGGCAAGACCTCGCACGCGGCCGTCGTCGCCCGCGGCATGGGCAAGACCTGTGTCTGCGGCGCCGAGGAGCTGGAGGTCGACACCAAGCGCCGCCGGATGACCGTGAACGGCACGGTGATCGAGGAGGGCGACGTCGTCTCCATCGACGGCTCCACCGGCAAGGTGTACCTCGGTGAGGTCCCGGTCGTGCCGTCCCCGGTCGTCGAGTACTTCGAGGGCCGTATGCACGCGGGTGCCGACGACGCCGACGAACTGGTCGCCGCCGTGCACCGGATCATGGCGTACGCGGACCGGGTGCGCCGGCTGCGGGTACGGGCCAACGCCGACAACGCCGAGGACGCGCTGCGCGCCCGTCGCTTCGGCGCCCAGGGCATCGGCCTGTGCCGTACCGAGCACATGTTCCTCGGTGAGCGCCGCGAGATGGTCGAGAAGCTCATCCTCGCCGACACCGACGACGAGCGCGAGGACGCGCTGAAGAACCTGCTGCCGCTGCAGAAGAAGGACTTCGTCGAGCTCTTCGAGGCGATGGACGGGCTGCCGGTGACCGTGCGGCTGCTCGACCCGCCGCTGCACGAGTTCCTGCCGGACATCACCGAGCTGTCGGTGCGTGTCGCCCTCGCCGAGGCCCGCAAGGACTCCAACGAGAACGACCTGCGGCTGCTCCAGGCCGTGCACCGGCTGCACGAGCAGAACCCGATGCTGGGTCTGCGCGGCGTCCGCCTCGGGCTGGTCATCCCCGGCCTGTTCACCATGCAGGTACGGGCCATCGCCGAGGCCGCGGCCGAGCGCAAGAACGCCAAGGGCGACCCGCGCGCCGAGATCATGATCCCGCTCGTCGGCACCGTCCAGGAGCTGGAGATCGTCCGCGAGGAGGCCGAGCAGGTCATCGCCGAGGTCGAGGCCGCCACCGGCGTCGAGCTGAAGCTCGCGCTCGGCACGATGATCGAGCTGCCGCGCGCCGCGCTGACCGCCGGCCAGATCGCCGAGGCCGCCGAGTTCTTCTCGTTCGGAACGAACGACCTCACCCAGACCGTGTGGGGCTTCAGCCGGGACGACGTGGAGGCCAGCTTCTTCACGGCGTACCTGGAGAAGGGCATCTTCGGCGTCAGCCCGTTCGAGACCATCGACAAGGACGGCGTCGGCTCGCTCGTACGCAACGCGGTCGCGGCCGGCCGGGCCACCCGCCCGGACCTGAAGCTCGGCGTCTGCGGCGAGCACGGCGGCGACCCCGAGTCGGTGCACTTCTTCCACGAGGTGGGCCTGGACTACGTGTCCTGCTCGCCCTTCCGGATCCCGGTGGCACGCCTGGAGGCGGGCCGCGCGGCGGCACAGGCCTCCGGGAGCGACAGCCGCTGATCCGTCGCGGGGCCGGCCCCCTGGGC
>NZ_JBSGZO010000322.1:0-9930 GCF_053611045.1 Streptomyces sp. NPDC054841
GAACCGTGGTGGAGCGCGCGGCTGCGGGACCTGCGCCCGGCGCGGCTGCCCGTCGACGACTTCAGCGCCGGCGCGGCGCACTACGGCCGCTACGAGCTCGCGTTCGTCCCCGGCTCCCGCGAGGAGGCGATCGGTGTCGTCCGCGCCTTCCTCGACGTCGTGGCCGAGCGCGCGGGCGAGCGGACCTTCGACTTCGCCTGGTCGTCGTCGGCCGCCCGCGTACGGGCCGAGGAAACCCACGGCATCGCCGCCGCGCGCTTCCCCGTACGGTTCGAAGGCGACAGCGCCAGTGCCCTGCGCGACAAGCTCGACGAGGCCGCCGCCCGGCACGGCTACGCCGCCGACCTCGAGGTCCGGCTCGGCCTCGCGGGACGCCCCCTGGGCTCCGAGGAGCCGACGTTCACCGATGTGATGGTCCTCGAACGCAGCGCGGGGGAGGAGGCGTCGGCCGAACCGCACACCGAGATCGCGCTGCTGTGCCTGCAGGACGGCCCGCCGACCGTCTTCATCCGCGACACCGCGATGGGACGCGACGAGGCGCTGGAGTTCACCGAGCGGGTCGAGGACCTCGCCCTGGCCGCCCTGTTCCACGGCGACGGGACGCAGCCCGCGCCCCGGCCCGACGCCACCCGGCCGGACGCCGAGGAGACCACCACGGCGACGACGGCACCCGGCAGCGCGACCGTACTCGACCTGTTCGCCGCCGCGGTCGCCGACCGGCCCACGGCCACCGCCGTCCGCAGCGGTACCCGCACCCTCGACTACGCCGCCCTGGACGCCTGGGCCGACGCGATCGCCGCCCGTCTGCACGACCAGGGCATCGAGTCCGGATCGGTGGTCGGTGTCCTGGTCGAACGGGGCATCCACCTGATCCCCGCCCTCCTCGGCATCCTCCGGTCCGGCGCCGCCTTCCTCCCGCTCGACCCGGCGTACCCCACGGACCGGCTGCGCGGGTACACCGAGGTCGCGCGGTGCGACCTGATCCTCACCGACCGCACCACCCACGCTCTCGGCGCCTCCCTGGGCACCGCCCTGCGCGCACCGGAGGCGGACGGGTCGGCACCGGCCGTGCCGCCGCGGGTCGGGGCGGACGACCTCGCCTACCTCCTGTTCACCAGCGGATCCACGGGCACCCCCAAGGGCGTGGAGATCGAGCACGGGGCGCTCGCCAACTTCCTCACCGGGGTCGGCGAGCGGCTGGGCTCCTCGGCCGAGGAGGTCGTACTCGCCCACACGACGGTCGCCTTCGACATCTCCCTGCTGGAACTGTTCCTGCCGCTGACGGTCGGCGCCACGGTCGTCCTCGCCTCCCGCGAGGTGGCGCGCGATCCGCAGCGCCTGGCCGAACTGGCAGGCGAGGTGACCGTCGCCCAGGCCACGCCGAGCATGTGGCGGCTCCTGCTGGCCACCGGGTGGACCCCGCCCGCGGAGCTCACCGTCCTCTCGGGGGGCGAGGCTCTGCCGCGGAGCGTCGCCGAGGGCCTGCACGCCTCGGCCCGTGTCCTGTGGAACCTGTACGGCCCCACCGAGGCCACCATCTGGGCCTCCGCCCACCGCGTCACCTCCGTGGGCGCCTTCGTCCCGCTCGGCGAGCCGCTGCCGAACCTGCACCTGCACGTCCTGGACGAGCAGTTGGAGCCGTGCGCACCCGGTACGACGGGCGCGCTCTGGATCTCCGGCGCCGGACTCGCCCAGGGGTACGCCCACCGGCCCGACCTCACGGCGGACGCCTTCATCGTCCACCCCGTCACCGGGGTGCGCCTCTACCGGACCGGTGACGAGGTACGGCTCCACGCCGACGGCGCCATCGAATGGCTCGGCCGTGCCGACGCCCAGGTCAAGGTGCGGGGCAACCGCATCGAGCCCGTCGAGATCGAGCAGGTGCTGGAACGGTTCCCCGGGATCACCGCGGCCGTCGTCGTCGCCGCCCGCTTCGAGGGCCGGGGCGAACCGCGTCTGACCGCCTATCTGGTCGGCGACGGCCTGCCGGCGAAGGCCCGGCTGGACGAGTTCGTCGGCGCCACGCTGCCCGAGTACATGGTGCCGGACGCGTACGTACGGATCGACGCGCTGCCCCTGACCGACAACGGGAAGGTGGCGCGGGCCCGGCTGCCGCTGCCGACGCGCGACACGGTCCTTCGCGCCGATGCGGCGCCGGCCCCGTCCGTCACTGCTCCGGCACCTGATGCCGCCGCTGCACCTGCCGTTCCCGCGGCCGCCGCCCTGACCACGGAGGCACTGACCGGGCTCATCGCGCGCGTCTTCGCCGACACCGTGGGACAGCCCGACTTCGCCGCGGACGCCAACTTCTTCGATCTCGGCGGCGACTCGGCCAACGTCACCGTCGCCGCCGTACGCCTCAGCCGCGAGCTGGGTGCGGAGGTCACCGCTCCGTCGGTCTTCGCGACCGGCACCGCGACCAAGCTGGCCCGTCTGCTGGCCGCCGACGGCCTGGTGCAGATCACCGAGCCGCAGCCGCAGCCGCAGCCTCAGCCGGAGCCGGAGGTGCACACCCCCGTCTCCGCGGCCGCCGAGCCCCTGGGTGGGACGGCGGTGCAGGAGAAGAGGCCCGTGACGGTCGTGGCCCAGCCCGAACACCCCGGGCCCGTGCGGAAGGACGCCCCCGGCAGTGCGCTGGCGGTGATCGGGATGGCGTGCCGGTTCCCCGGCGCCGCCACCCCGGACGAGTTCTGGCTCAACCTGGTCAACGGCGTCTCCAGCGTCGGTGACGCGCCGGCGGGCAGGCGCGGCTGGGCCCATCTGTGGACCGAGGCCGAGGCCGACGAGGTGCAGATGGGCTGGGTCGACGGAGTCGAGTACTTCGACCCCGCACGCTTCGGCCTCAGCGACCGCGAGGCCCGGCGCCTGGACCCGCTGCAGCGCATCCTGCTGAGCGTGACCGCCGAGGCGCTGGAGAGCAGCGGCCACGACCACGTGTCGCTCGGCGCCGGCACCGGCGTCTTCATCGGCACCATCGCGAGCGACTTCCCGGAGTTGGTGGCACGGAGCATCGGCCACGGCGACCCGCACGTCGCCACGGGCACCGCGATCTCCATGGTCGCCAACCGGCTGTCGCACGTCTTCGACTGGTCGGGACCGAGCGTGGCCGTGGACACGGCGTGCTCGTCGTCCCTCGTCGCCCTGCACCAGGCCGCCATGCACCTGCGGTCGGGTGACGTCGACGCCGCCGTCGTGGGCGCGGCCAACCTGGTCCTGACACCGGACAAGACGCGCTCCTTCGCACGCAACGGCATGCTGTCCCCCCAGGGCGTGTGCCGGGCCTTCGACGAGGGGGCCGACGGTTACGTCCGCGGCGAGGGCTGCGGCGTCGTCGTCCTGAAGCGGCTCGCGGACGCCCGGCGCGACGGGGACCCGGTCCTCGCCGTGATCCGCGGCAGCGCCGTCAACCACACCGGGGGCAGCGCCGGCTTCCTCACCGCGCCCAGCAGGCCCGCCCAGACGGCGGTGCTGCGCAAGGCACTCGCGGCCTCCGGGGTCGCCGCCGGCGACATCGGCTACGTCGAGGCGCACGGCACCGGCACACAGCTCGGTGACCTCGTCGAACTCGAAGCGCTGCACGCGGTCCTCGGCAAGGAGGCCGCGCACCCGGTCGCCGTGGGATCGGTGAAGACGAGCATCGGCCATCTGGAGCCCGCCGCCGGCATCGCCGGACTCATCAAGACAGTCCTCGCCCTCCAGGCCGGAAGCATCCCGCCGTCCCTCAACTTCACCACCCCGAACAAGTCGTTCGACTTCGCGGCCTCGCCGCTGTTCCTCGCCGACCGGCAGCTGCCCTGGGAGGGGCCGCGGATCGCGGGCGTCAGCAGCTTCGGCTTCGGCGGCGCGAACGCCCACGTGGTGGTCGAGGCCGCTCCCCGCGTCGAGGAGGACGCCGCGGACCGCGACCGGCTGCCCCGGCTGGTGACCCTGTCGGCGGTGTCGGAAGAGGCGCTGCGCACCCTGGTGCACCGCCTCGTGCTGATGCTGCGCTCCCCGTACTGCCCGTCTCTCAGGTCGCTGAGCGAGGCGAGCGGCAGGCGTCCGGCGGCGGCACACCGGCTCGCCGGCGTCGTCGACAGCCTCGAACAGCTCGACGACAAGCTGCGGCTGTTCCTGGCCGGCGTGGACGACACCCGCTCCCTCTACCTGGGGGTGGCCGACGGCTCCGGGCGCACGGAGAAGGCGGCGGCCCAGGACGGGGCGAGCCGGGAGGAACTGGAGGCGGTGGCCCGGCAGTTCGTCACCGGCGCGGACCTCTCCAGCGGGCCGGGCCGGGCGGGCGTACGCTTCCCGACCGCGCCGCACGACGAGAAGTACCTCTGGCTGGAGCCGACCGGACAGCCGCAGCCGCAGCCGACGTCGCCGGTGCCGGTGCTGGGCGGGGCCCGGTCCCGCGCGGCTCAGCAGGGTGACGTCCGCGGCGAGGCCGCCGCGACCGGTCGTACGACCGACTCGTGGGCGGAGCTCCCCGAGGCCGCCGAGCACGTGGTCCTCGGCAAGCCGACCCTGCCCGGGGCGGCCTACCCCGGCAAGGTGGCCGAGTTCGTCGGCCGCGAACGGTTCGGCCTGCGCGACCTGACGTTCCGCAGGGGCGTCGAGACGCCCGCGACCCTGTCGGCCGAACGCGACGGAGCACAGGTCATGTTCCGCGACGGCAACGGCGCCCTCGTCTGCACCGCCGAGCTGACCGCGCCGGAACAGCCGGCGCTCCCCGTCCCGAGGTCCGACGACGGCTTCACCACCGTCGAACTCGACGCGCTCTACCGCGCGTTCGAACGCGACGGACTCTCCTACGGCTCCGCCTTCCGGACCGTCGCCGCCCTCTCCACCGCAACCGGTCAGGCGACGGGCGTGCTCCGCGCCGGGGCCGCACCCGACGGTGTGGTCGACGCGCGGCTCCTCGACGGCGCCTTCCAGGTCGCCCTCACCGCGTGCGGCGCGCAGGGCTTGTACGTGCCCTTCGCCGTCGAACGGCTCACGGTCCTCGGCCGTATCCCGGCCACCGTCCGCGTGTACGCCCGGCGCGACCGGGAGACCGGTCCCGACTCCGGTCTGCTGACCGCGAGTCTGGTGATCCTCGACGGTGATGAGCCGGTGCTGGAAGCCCGCGGCATCACCTGGAAGCGGCTGTCGAGCACGCCGTCGGCCGGTGCCCCGCGACCCGTCACGGCCCGGGGCGTCGGCGCCGGTTCCGGCCGGCCCGTGGTCCCGGCCGCCGAAAGCAACGGTCACCGGCCCGTGCCCGCCCGGCCCGTGCCCGGCACGGGACGGGGCGACGGTCTCGACGCCACCCTGGCCCGGTGGGTGGCCGACGCCCTGGAGAAGGGGATCGACGAGCTCGAACCGGACCGCCCGTTGCAGGAGCAGGGGCTCGACTCCGTGCTCGCCGTCGCGCTGGCGCAGGACCTCCGCGCCAAGCTGGGCGTCGACATCCCCGTGACCCTCGTCCTCGAAACCGGATCGGTCGACCGGCTCGCCGCCGAGCTCCGCGAGGAGTACGGCGTCACCACCGTTCCCGGCGAGGCCACGTACACCGTGGAGCCGGAACGTGCCACGTACACCGTGGAGCCGGAAGACGCCACGTACACCGCGGTGCCGGAAGACGTTACGCGCTCGGATCCTCGGGACCGGCAACTCACCCCCGTGGCACAGCCGTTCGTCACTCCCGCAGCGCCGGCCGCCGGCACGGCCGACCCGGAACAACACGACATCGCCGTCATCGGCATCGACGGTGTCTTCCCGAACGCCGCCGACACCGAGGAACTGTGGCGGGTCCTGCTCGACGGTGAGGACTGCCTCAGCGAAGTACCCGCCTCCCGCTGGGACATCGACGCCTACTACGGCACCGACGGCAGGCCCGGCACCGTGTACCTCAGGCGGGCCGGCTTCGTCGACGGGCTGACCGACTTCGACCCCGGGTTCTTCCGGCTGTCACCCGCCGAGGCGCAGTGGATCGACCCGCAGCAGCGGCATCTGATCCAGTCGGCCTGGCGCGCCCTGGAGGACGCCGGGCTGGCGGGGAAGCCGGACCGCTCCACGGGCGTGTTCGTGGGCGCCAGTTACCAGCACTACCGCGACGTGGTCGTCGACGACGTCGTCCAGACCGCGGCCGGCCTCGGCAACCACAACGCGATCCTCGCCAACCGGCTCAGCTACTTCCTCGACCTGCACGGCCCCAGCATGACGGTGGACACGCTCTGCTCGTCGTCGCTGGTGGCCCTGCACACGGCGGTGCGGAGCATCCGTAACGGGGAGTGCGAGCAGGCGATCGTCGCCGGCGTGCACATGGGGATGTCGCCCCAGTACTTCCAGCTCGGCTCACGACTCAGGTCGTTCTCGCCCACCGGCAGGTCGCGTGCCTTCGACGCCGGTGCGGACGGGTTCGTACCGGGCGAGGGGGTCGTGTCGGTCGTGGTGAAGCCCTTGGCGGCGGCGCTGCGCGACGGGGACCGGGTGCGCGGTGTGATCCGGGGGACCGCGGTCAATCACGGCGGCCGCACGAGCGGCCTGACGGTGCCCAGCGGTGGGGGGCAGCAGGAGGTCGTGGCCGCGGCCTTGGCGGACGCGGAGGTGTCGCCGGACTCGATCGGTCTGGTCGAGGCGCACGGCACGGGCACCGGACTGGGCGATCCGATCGAGGTGGAGGGGCTGACGCGTGCGTGGCGCCGCTTCACGGCGCGGTCGCAGTTCTGCGCGCTGGGCTCCCTGAAGAGCAACATCGGCCACCTGGAGCCCGCGGCAGGGCTCGCGGGGCTGGTGAAGGTCCTGCTGGCGCTGGAGCACGGGGTCGTCCCGCCGACGGTGAACGTGTCACGGCCGAACGACCACATCCGCTTCGAGGGAACGCCGTTCTACCTCGCGGACCGGCCCGTCGAGTGGCCGCGTACGGGCGGGCCGCGTCGTGCGGCGGTGAGCGCCTTCGGTATGGGCGGCGTCAACGCGCACGTCATCGTCGAGGAGGCACCGGACGTCCCCGCCCCTGCGGGCCCGGTGCAGGACAGCCATCTCGTACGGGTCACCGGCGCCGACGAGGCCGCCGTGCGCGCCCTCGCCACCGCCTACGCCGACCACGTGGCCGTCACGCCCGAGGACCGGCTGGGGCACGTCGCCTTCACCGCGAACACCGGCCGTGCCGCCCAGCGCCACCGTGTCGCCGTGCACGGTGCCACCGCCCGGGAGCTGGCCGACCGGCTCACCGACGTCGCGGCCGGCCGTACACCCGTCGTCCGGCGCACCGGCAAGCCCGCCACCACGGCCTTCCTGTTCACCGGCCAGGGCTCCCAGTACCCCGGCATGGGCCGGGACCTGTACACCACGGAACCGTACTTCCGCGACGCGCTGCACGAGTGCGCCGACCTCCTCGTCCCGCACACCGACGTCCCGCTGCTCGACCTGCTGTGGGGCGACGCCCAGCACCTGCTGGACCAGACCCGGTACGCGCAGCCCGCCATCGTCAGCGTCGAGGTGGCCCTGGCCCGGTACCTGCGGGCCGCCGAGGTGTGCCCCGACGCCGTCGCCGGGCACAGCCTCGGCGAGCTCACCGCCGCCTGGGCCGCCGGCGTGCTCTCCCTGCCCGACCTGCTCCGCCTGACCGCCCTGCGCGGACGGCTCATGCAGGACCGGCCCGCGACCGGCGCCATGGCGGTCGTCCACACCGACACCGACACCCTCACCGCCGCGCTTCGGGCCCATCCCGGCCTCGAGATCGGCGCCTACAACGCGCCCCAGGTCCACACCGTCACGGGCCCCGCCGACGCGCTCGCCCGCTTCCGCGAGGAGACCCCGCACCGGACCCAGCTCCTCACGGTCAGCCACGCCTTCCACTCCGCCGACATGGAACCGGCCGTCGCGCCTTTCGCCGAGGCCGTGGCCGCCACCGCCCTCAAGCCGCCCGCCATCCCGTTCGCGGCCACCCTCACCGGGACCTGGCACACCCCGGACTCCGCCGTCGACGCCGGGCACTGGGCCGAGGCCA
Organism: Streptomyces sp. NPDC054841; assembly: GCF_053611045.1. Taxonomy (NCBI): domain Bacteria; kingdom Bacillati; phylum Actinomycetota; class Actinomycetes; order Kitasatosporales; family Streptomycetaceae; genus Streptomyces; species Streptomyces sp. NPDC054841. The sequence continues at coordinate 7,976 of NZ_JBSGZO010000322.1, forward strand.
TCCGCCGGCCCGTCCGCTTCACCCAGGCCCTGACCGCCCTCGCCGGGACCAGCCCGCAGGCCGTCTGGGAGATAGGCCCCCACCCCCACCTCACGCCCCTGGCCCGCACGATCCTCGCCGAGCCGCACCCGGTCTGGCTCACCACCCTCCAGCGCGGGCGCAAGGACCAGGTCCAGCTCCACACCGCCCTGGCCGCCCACCACAACCGCACGGGCGCCGACCTGAACTGGAGCGCGCTCCACGAGGGCAAGCAGCACCGCACGACCACCATTCCCACCTATCCGTTCCACCGAGAGCCGCTGGCCGCGCCCCCCGCTCGCCGCCGCGCCGGGACGAACGCCGTCAGCCACCCGCTGTTCGACCGCCACTACGAGCACCGGAGCGAGGGACAGTGACGCACCGAGCCGAGACCTATGAGAAGACCTTCGCGGGACACGAACCCCTCATCGCCCAGCACCGCGCCGCAGGCACCGGACTGCTGCCCGCCGCGGTGCAGATGGAGATGGCGATGGTGGGCGTCGCCCGGCTCGGGCCGTTCACGCCGCTGGAGCTCACCGACGTGGCCTTCCTCAGGCCCCTCACCATCGCCGACGACGCGACGGCGGCCGTCCGGCTCGACGTCGGCCACGACCCGGACACCCGCTTCGAACTGAGCACCGTCGTGGCCGGGGAACGCAAACAACTCTCCACCGGCCGCGGTCGGCCGCTCCCGGAGGGCTCGACGCCCAGGGCCGTCCGGCAGGTGACCGGCACGCGCACGATCACCCCGGACGACCTGTACGAGAGCTGGTCGCGCGCCGGCCTGCGGTACGGGCCCGACTTCCGCACGGTCCGGGAGCTCACCGTCGGGGAGGGCGCCGCCCGAGGCGTCCTGCGCAGCGACGCCGAGCCCATGCCGTGGTACGCCCACCCCCTGCTGACGGACGGCGTGTTCCAGGTCGTGAGCTGCGCGCTCCAGGACCTTTCGGGATCGACCGGACCGCAGCCCATGATGCCGATCGGCGTGGCCCGCGTCGCCGTCCACACCGATCTGTCGGCCCTGTCCTCCGGGGCCGACGTCCTGGTCCGCCGGACCGGTGTCGACGGCGCCTACTCGACGGCCGACGCCGTGGTCCTCGGGCCGTCGGGCGAGGTCGCCGCGGAGTTCGAAGGTGTCCGCATGCGCCGTACGACCGTGGTGGCGCCCGGACAGGGCCTGGGCGCCGAGCCGTCGGGGCAGGCCGTGCAGCCGGTCTCCCGCATCCACTGGCGGCCCGTGCCGGGCCCGCAGCGCGAGCCCGCGCAAGGCACCTGGGTGGTCCTCCACCACGGCGACGCCTCCGGCGAGCGCACCGCCCGGCAACTGCGCGCCGAGGGTGCCCGCGTCATCGAGGTCGGCCTCGGCACGTCCGCCGCGCGCCCGGCACAGGACCGCGACCACCTCGTCCTTCCGCACGCCGACGAGGACGGATTCCGGCGGCTGTGGGAGGCCGTCAAAGACCCGGTGGCGGGAGTCGTGCACCTGTGGAACGCCACCGAAGCGGCCGACGACAGCGCGGAGGACACCGAACTCCGCACCGGACTGTACGGGTGCTTCGCCGCCCTGAAGACGCTCGGCGAGCGGCAGCGCAAGTCCCGCTTCCTCGTGGTGACTCGGCACGCCCAGCCGGTGGCGGACGGCGACACGCCCGTGCCCGCCCGCGCGGCCCTGTGGGGTCTCGTCCGCACGGCGGCCATCGAGTACCCCGGCCTGCGCCCCCGGCTCGTCGACCTCGACGACCTCGACGACGCCGCCGGCGAGGCACTCACGGCGGAACTCGGCGACGGCCCCACGGAGGTCGGCTACCGGCACGGCGTCCGCCACGAGCCCGTCCGCCTGTTCGACGAGCAGGCCCGCCCGGCGAGCCGAACCATCAGGCAGGGCGGCCGCTATCTCGTCCTCGGCGGGCACGGGGGACTGGGCCTGGAGGTAGCCC
>NZ_JBSGZO010000323.1:0-6015 GCF_053611045.1 Streptomyces sp. NPDC054841
GATCCGGGTGCCGCCCTGCGGCGTTTTCGCGTACGGGGTTACTTGCGCATGACCTCGGGCTCGTGGCGGCGCAGCAGACGCGCCACCGCGAAGCCGCAGGCGATGCCGATGAGCAGCAGGATGGTGATGTTGATCCCCCACTGGCCGGCCGTGTGCTCCCACAGCGGGTCCAGGTCCTGGGGGTTCTCCCGGTCCCACGGCGGCATGAGGTGCGCGAGGTCGAGGGTCGCGCCGGCACCGGCGATGGCCCAGCGGGACGGCATCAGCCAGGCGAACTGCTCCAGGCCGGGCGAGCCGTACACCTGGAAGAGGATGCCGGTGAAGACGACCTGGACGATCGCGAACATGACCAGCAGCGGCATGGTCTTCTCGGCGGTCTTCACCAGCGAGGAGATGACCAGACCGAACATCATCGACGTGAAGCCGAGCGCGATGATCGTGACGCAGAGCTCGACGGCCGGCGGCATGATCAGGCCCTCTTCGGGCAGCTCGCGGGTGGCGAAGCCGATGGCGCAGATGATGACGCCCTGGATGGCCGTGATCACGCCGAGGACGATCACCTTGGACATCAGGTACGCCGAGCGGGACAGGCCGGTGGCCCGCTCCCGTTCGTAGATGACCCGTTCCTTGATCAGTTCTCGTACGGAGTTGGCGGCGCCCGAGAAGCACATGCCGACCGCGAGGATCAGCATGATCGTGCCGGCGTCGCCGTTGAACCGGGAGGGCGGGGTGGGCGGGGCGAGGCCGAAGTCGGCCGGGATGACGACCGAGACCACGCCGAGGACGGCCGGCAGGATCACCATCAGGCCCATGAAGCCCTTGTCGGACGCGATGACCGAGCTGTAGCGGCGGATGAGCGTCCAGAGCTGGGAGCCCCAGCCCTGCGGCTTCGGCGGCTTGGCCATCGCCTGAGGCGGCATCTGCACCGGCTGGGCGGCAACGGCGTCGATGTCCGCGGCGTACATCTGGTAGTGCTGCGAGCCCTTCCAGCGGCCCGCCCAGTCGTAGTCGCGGTAGTTCTCGAACGCCGAGAAGACATCGGCCCAGGTGGTGTAGCCGAAGAAATTGAGCGCCTCCTCCGGCGGGCCGAAGTACGCCACGGAACCGCCGGGCGCCATGACGAGCAGCTTGTCGCAGAGCCCCAGCTCGGCCACGGAGTGGGTGACCACAAGGACCGTACGGCCGTCGTCGGCGAGGCCGCGCAGCAGCTGCATGACGTCCCGGTCCATGCCCGGGTCGAGGCCGGAGGTCGGCTCGTCCAGGAAGATCAGCGACGGCTTGGTCAGCAGCTCCAGGGCGACGGAGACACGCTTGCGCTGGCCACCGGAGAGGGAGGTGACCCTCTTCTCCTTGTGGATGTCGAGCTTGAGCTCGCGCAGGACCTCGTCGATCCGGGCCTCGCGCTCGGAGGCGGCGGTGTCGCCGGGGAATCGCAGCTTCGCCGCGTACCTGAGCGCCTTCTGGACGGTCAGCTCCTTGTGCAGGATGTCGTCCTGCGGGACCAGACCGATGCGCTGGCGCAGCTCGGCGAACTGCTTGTAGAGGCTGCGGTTGTCGTAGAGGACGTCACCCTGGTCGGCAGGACGGTAGCCGGTGAGCGCCTTGAGCAGCGTCGACTTTCCGGAGCCGGACGGACCGATGACGCCGATCAGCGACTTCTCCGGGACGCCGAAGGAAACGTCCTTGAGGATCTGCTTGCCGCCGTCGACCGTCACCGTGAGGTGGCGGGCCGAGAAGGAGACCTCGCCGGTGTCGACGAACTCCTCGAGCCGGTCACCGACGAGCCGGAAGGTCGAGTGACCGACACCGACGATGTCGTTCGGACCGATGAGCGCAGAGCCGGACTTGGCGAGCGGCTGGCCGTTGACGTACGTGCCGTTGTGGGAGCCGAGATCGCGGATCTCGAAACGGCCGTCGGGCGTCGCGTGGAACTCGGCGTGGTGGCGGGAGACCTGAAGGTCGGAAACCACGAGCTCGTTCTCCAGCGCACGGCCGATACGCATGACGCGGCCGAGCGAGAACTGGTGGAACGTGGTCGGGCTCCGGTCTCCGTACACCGGGGGCGCCTGGCCCGGGGTCTGCTGCGCGAACCGCTCGTCAGGGCCCTGCTGGTGCGGAATCTGGGCCTGCTGCTGGGCCGGAGCCTGCTGCTGCCAGTTCTGCTGCGGGGCCGGGTCGGCCTGCTGCTGCCACTGCTGCGGCTGCTGGGCCGGGGCCTGCTGGGCCGCCGCGGCCTGCGGGGCGGCGGCCTGCTGCGGGGCGGCGGCCTGTGCGCTGTACGCGCCGGCCGCGGCGCCGGAGAGGCTCAGCAGCGGGCCGTCGGTGGCGTTGCCGAGGTGCACCGCGGATCCGGGGCCGATCTCCATCTGATGGATCCGCTGACCCTGCACATACGTGCCGTTGGTGCTGCCGTGGTCCTCGATGACCCAACTCCGGCCGCCCCAGCTGATCGTGGCGTGCCGCCACGAGACCCTGGCGTCATCGATCACCAGGTCACCCTGCGGATCGCGGCCGAGGGTGTACGACCTGGACGGATCGAGGGTCCAGGTCCTTCCGTTCAATTCCAGTACGAGTTCCGGCACTCCATGCCCCACTAGTTGTCCCCCGAGGTACCCCCCTCACAGGGAGTCTAGGGATGGCGAACATCGTGAGGAACTATTTCAGGCCCGGTCCCGTATCCGAAAGCCGGGCCTTGTGAAGACGGCGTTCAGCGTTCTGCGGATGCGCCGTTGACTGAGGAGAAACACGCCCGGAGAGTGGTAAGCACCCATGAGTGCACACGGATCATGCACGAAGGGGACAAGTCGGCGCGGATCGGGGGGTCCTGATGGCGGCGAGCAGCGACGGGGTCCCGAAGACCGGTGTGCACGGCGGTGTGCCGTGGGGCGATGTGTTCCTCGCCTCAATCGCCGCGGTGAGCTGGGCGATGGCCGGGATGGCAGGCACGGCCGCACTCGGACTGCACCTGCTGGGCGCGGACGCGAGCGGCTCACTGGGGCCGATGACCGCGGCGTTGACGGTGCTCGCGGTGGGAGGATCCGTCACGCCGTCGGGCGATGTGTCCGTGTTCGGCCTCGACGGCGCGGAGGCCTCGACGGCCGTCGACATCACGCCACTCGGGGTGAGTCTGGTGGGGGCTCTGCTGCTCGCCCACTTCTTCCTGCGCTCGCTGCGCACGGCGGGGGCGTATCTGTGGGACACGGAACTGGCGGCGCGGGCCGGGGTGTTGGTGGCGCTGTTCCTCGGCGTGGTCGGCGGGCTGGCGTGGGCGGGCCATGACGTCATCACGTTCGACGGAAGCGCGCTGGGAATTGACGACCTGCCTGGCGGAGGCGGTGACGGGGGCGCGGGCGGCGGGATCGAGGTGCCGGGGCTCGGGGACATCGGGGACATCGGTGACATCGGGGGGCTGTTGCCCGACCGGCTCGGGGATCTGGTGCAGGCGAAGGCGTCGGTCGGTTTCACCGTCGACACCGCGGACTCGCTGGCCGGCGGGCTGTTCTGGGTGCTCGGCGTGCTCCTCGTCGCGCTGCTCGCCTCGCGCCGTACGCCGCTTCCGCGCGGCTGGGAGGCTTTGCACCGGCTGGTGCGGCCGGCGGTGTCTGCGCTGGTGACGGTGCTGCTGGTCGCGGTGGCGGCGGGGGCCGCGGCGGCGGCGTACGCGGCGACCGGCGACAAGCATCCGGGAAGGATCGGCGGCGCGGCGCTGCTCGGCACGCCGAACGGCGTGTGGCTGGGAGTCCCGCTGGGTCTCTTCGTGCCGTGGGACGGCACGGCGACCGGTGAGCTGGCGAAGCTGCTGCCGGATCCGCTGGACGAGCTGCTGCGGGTCTCGGCCGACGAGCCGGTGACCGTCGGGCGGCTGGCGGAGCTCGACGGGCGGGTGTGGCTGCTGGCGGTGGCGTGCGCGCTGATGATGCTGTGCGCCGGTGTGCTGACGGCGGTCCGTACGCCGCGGGCCGGCGGGGTCGGGGCGGCGGGGTTCGCGGGTCGGTGTGCGGTGGCACTGGGTGCGGTGACGGCGGTCGCCCTGCCGCTGCTGGTCGTACTGACGGGGGTGTCGGCGGACGCGTCGCTCTCGGTGCTCGGGTTCGACGCGTTCGGGGCCGGGATCGAGTTGCACGGGCATCCGGGGACGGCGCTGGTGCTGGGAGCGGTGTGGGGCGCGGCGGCGGGCGGTCTGGGGGCACTGGTGGCGTACGGGGTGGGGGCGGCGGGGCGTCGTGCGGCGCCGTTCGCCGTGGGCCGGCCGACGGTCCCGGCACTGCTGGAGGGCCCGTACCGGCCCTCGGTTCCGTATCGCCCGCCGAACGCGGATACGAACCCGTATCTGCGGTTGCCGGAGGGCGGGGACGGGGTGCATGGGGTGCATGGGGCGCCGACGGTCGCGGGGCCGGTGCTGCCGCCGTGTCCGCCGCCGAGGCCGTCCTGGGACGGTCCGCAGGACAGGCCGCCTGATGAGCCGCCGCCTCCGGGGGTGCCGCGGACGCACCGCTGAGGAGCGGCACCCGGGCGGCGACGATCCGGTGGGGAGTTCTGCCCACCCGCCTTTGCCCCAGGCCTTCGCCGGGGAGGTACCCGCGGCGAACGACTGCCCGCACACCGTGCGACACCCGAACGTCAGCTGCCGGACGGCGGGCGTACACCATGCCGGAGGCCGAGCTGTCCGGTAAGCGGGACGGGGCGGCGCGTGGCACGGAGTGCCCGATACGGTGGAGACACCATGAGCGCATCGCAGCCCCCACAGGCCACCGACGTCCCCACCCTCCTCGTCAAGATCTTCGGGAAGGACCGTCCCGGGATCACCGCTGGGCTCTTCGACACCCTCGCCGCCTACTCCGTCGACGTGGTCGACATCGAGCAGGTCGTCACGCGTGGCCGCATCACCCTGTGCGCGCTCGTCACGCAGCCGACCGCCGGCACCGAGGGCGAGCTGCGCGCGACCGTGCACGGCTGGGCCGAGTCACTGAAGATGCAGGCCGAGATCATCTCGGGCATCGGTGACAACCGGCCGCGCGGCAGTGGCCGCTCCCATGTCACCGTCCTCGGGCACCCGCTCACCGCCGAGTCCACCGCGGCCATAGCGGCCAGGATCACCGGCGCCGGCGGAAACATCGACCGTATCTTCCGGCTCGCGAAGTATCCGGTGACCGCTGTGGAGTTCGCGGTGTCCGGCTGCGAGACCGAGCCCCTGCGCACCGCACTCGCCACCGAGGCCGCGGAGATCGGTGTGGATGTCGCGGTCGTCTCGGCCGGGCTGCACCGCAGGGCCCAGCGGCTGGTCGTCATGGACGTGGACTCCACACTGATCACGGACGAGGTGATCGAGCTGTTCGCGGCGCACGCCGGGTGCGAGGAGCAGGTCGCCGAGGTGACGGCGGCCGCGATGCGCGGGGAGCTGGACTTCGAGCAGTCGCTGCACGCGCGCGTGGCGCTGCTGGCGGGCCTGGACGCGTCGGTGGTGGAGAAGGTGCGTACCGAGGTACGGCTCACCCCGGGCGCCCGCACCCTGATCCGTACGCTGAAGCGGCTCGGCTTCCAAGTCGGCGTCGTCTCCGGCGGGTTCACACAGGTCACTGATGACCTCCAGGAGCGTCTCGGGCTGGACTTCGCCTCCGCCAACACGCTGGAGATCGTGGACGGGAAGCTCACCGGGCGGGTCGTCGGCGAGATCGTGGACCGGGCGGGCAAGGCTCGGCTGCTGCGCCGGTTCGCGGCGGAGGCGGGCGTACCGCTCGCCCAGACCGTGGCGATCGGCGATGGCGCGAACGATCTGGACATGCTGAACGCGGCGGGTCTCGGAGTCGCCTTCAACGCGAAGCCGGTGGTCCGGAAGGCCGCGGACACGGCGCTGAACGTGCCCTTCCTGGACGCCGTGCTCTATCTGCTCGGGGTCACCCGTGAAGAGGTGGAGGCGGCGGACGTCCACGAGGACTAGGGCCTGATCCGGAAGACAGGCCCTGGGCCGGACAGGAACTGGGCGCGCAGGAACCGCACGAACCCGGCCCCGGTACG
>NZ_JBSGZO010000323.1:6025-9921 GCF_053611045.1 Streptomyces sp. NPDC054841
GATCGCGTACCGGGGCCGGTCCATGGACGGCGTACGGCGGCTAATCGTGCGGGGCCCAGTAGTCGAGGAGCGTGCCCACGCCGTGCTCGACGGACTTCCAGGAGCCGGAGAAGCCGATCACGGCGAAGGCGGCGGTCGGGAAGCCGCCGCGGCTCATCCTGGCCAGGGCGTCGCCCTCCACCTTGCCCGCGAGGGCGTCGGCGAGGGCGTGCATTCCGGGGTTGTGGCCGACGAGCAGCAGTTCGTCGACCTCGTCCGAAGTCTCGTTGAGCAGCGCGATCAGATCGCCGAGGGAGGCGTCGTACAGCCGCTCCTCGTACACCGTCCTGGGGCGATGCGGCAGCTCATGGACCGCCAGCTTCCAGGTCTCGCGGGTCCGCACCGCGGTCGAGCACAGGGCCAGGTCGAAGGGGATGCCGGTGTCGGCGAGCTTGCGGCCCGCGACCGTGGCGTCCGTGCGGCCCCGATCGGCGAGCGGCCGGTCATGATCGGGCACCTGGGGCCAGTCGGCCTTGGCATGGCGGAGTAGGACGATCCTTCGCGATACGGGGTGTCCGGGGGGCATCCCACCGGAAAGCTCAGCGGTGCTCATGCACCTCAGCTTCGCATGAAATCAGCCAGCAGGCGCAGGGTGTTGACGTACGGCCCCGCGAAGGTGAACACGGTCGAACCGGGTGGTCAGGAACCGGTCAGGGTCTGCTGGATCCGGTCCAGGAAGGCCCCGACGGACGGGTCGCCGGAGGCGGCGTGCGCCTCGCCTGTCCCGGTCATCAGCACGAACAGCGTGGCGAAGGCGATCACCGGCAGAACGACGGCCCACCACGGCAGCCGTACGTCGACGCCGGCAGCGGCCGGGACGTGGGACCGGGTGTGCATACGGGCCGACATGGCCGCCTCCGTGAGGTCAGAAGGTGCGCTGCTGCGATACCTCAAACCTACGGATCTTGAGCCCTCTCCCCCATCCGGTGAGCCACCCAGTTCCCCCTGACACTCACCCCCTAGGGGATGGTGGGGCCAGCCCTACCATCGCGGCTTCGGGGCGAGGCGGTCCCCCGGACTCAGGGCGCGGCGATCGAGGCGATGACGCCGATGATCACAGTGATGACGATCATCGTGCCGAAGACGAGGAGGAGCTTCTTGTGGCCGTTCGGGGGGTTCGGGTCGAGCACAGGCATGGGGTCAGTGTCGCATCCCTGCTTCGTCCTCGACCGTGCGGTCCCGCCCGGCCAGGACGCCGACCGCCATCTGCGGCAGCATCAGCCCGGCCATCAGTGCGAGCGGCAGTTCCCAGCCGCCGCTGTGCTGGTAGAGCACGCCCACCAGCAGCGGCCCGGGGATGGAGATCAGATAGCCGGCGCTCTGCGCGAAGGCGGAGAGCCGTACGACGCCGGCGCCGGTGCGGGAGCGCATGCCGATCATGGTCAGCGCGAGGGGGAAGGCGCAGTTGGAGATGCCGAGCAGCAGCGCCCAGGCCCAGGCGCCGGCGGCCGGAGCCAGGAACAGGCCCGCGTATCCGGTCAGTCCGCACAGGCCGAGGGCGACGACGATCGGGCCCTGCGTCTTCAGCCGGGTGGCCAGCCGGGGGATCACGAAGGCGAGCGGAACGCCCATGACCATGGTCACGGCGAGCAGCACACCTGCCGTGCCTGCCGGGACTCCGGCGTCGCGGAAGATCTTCGGCATCCAGCCCATGCTGATGTACGCGCCGGTGGCCTGGAGGCCGAAGAAGCAGGCGAGAGCCCAGGCGGTACGGCTGCGGGTCATGCGCGGGGCGGGTGCCTGCCCGGTCCGTCCGTCCGCGGGCGCGCCGAGCCGCGCGGAGGCCGTGCCCGGACCTGTGCCCGTACCTGTGCTCGCGCCCCTGCCCCGGTCGCGGTCATGGTCGCGATCGCGGTCCCGTACCAGCAGGATCCACGGCAGGACGGCGGCGGCGGCGAGCCCGGCCCAGACGACGAGACCGGCGCGCCAACTGCCGCCCAGCGCCTCCGTCATGGGCACGGTCGCGGCCGCGGCGAGCGCGGTGCCGAGCGACAGGGCCATCGAGTAGAGCCCGGTGACACTGCCGATGCGGTCCGGGAAGTACCGCTTGACGATCACCGGCATCAGGACGTTGCTCACGGCGATGCCCACGAGGGCGAGCGCGCTGGCGGCGAGGAATCCGACGGTGCCGCCCGCGAAGGGACGTATCAGCAGTCCCGCGGTGACGGCTGCCATTCCGGCGCAGACGATGGCGGCGGGACCGAAGCGGCGGGCGAGCCGGGGCGCGGTGATGCCGAAGACCGCGAAGCAGAGCGGCGGTACGGAGGTGAGGACTCCGGCGACGCTGCCGCTCATGTGGAGCCCGCTCTGCACCTCTTCGAGTAGGGCGCCGAGGCTGGTGATGGCGGGGCGGAGGTTGAGCGCGGCGAGGACGAGACCGACGACGACGAGCCGCGCGGGCCACGCCGGGGATTTCGGCGCGGGAGAATCGACCCGTGTACGGGGTGCCGTGGTGGCGCGGCTCAGGGTGCGGGTCTGGGTCTCGTCGGACATGGAGCCATCATAGAATCATGGGATGATTGGTTGTCCAATCCCGTACGACTCTGCGTATACCTCTGCACATGTCTCTGCGTACGACGCACCGTCGACTTTCCATGCGGCTTTCATCCGACAGACTTCTGTATGACGTCGCATACCGATCCCGCGGACAAGGAGCACCATGGCGCTGACCTCTCCCCGGCGTTCCGCCCTCTCGGACCAGGTGATCACCGAGCTGCGGAACCAGATCACCTCGGGTGAGTGGCCGGTGGGCTCGCGGATTCCGACCGAACCCGAACTGGTCGAGCAGCTGGGCGTGGCTCGCAACACCGTCCGCGAGGCGGTCCGCGCGCTCGCCCACAACGGGCTCCTGGACATCCGGCAGGGCTCGGGCACCTATGTCGTCGCAACGAGCGAACTGGCCGGGGTCATGCACCGCCGGTTCGCCGACGCCGACCCCCGGCACATCGCCGAGCTGCGCTCCACCCTCGAGTCCTCCGCGGCCCGGCTGGCCGCCGAGCGCCGTACGGAGCGGGAGCTGAAGCAGCTGGACACGCTGTTGGCGCGCCGCGAGGAGGCGTGGGAGTCGGGCGACGCCGAGGTGTTCGTGGCGGCCGACGCCACATTCCATCTGGCGGTCGTCGCGGCGTCCCACAACGACGTGCTGACCACGCTCTACGCCGACCTGGGTGATCTGCTGCGCGACTGGCTGCGCGACGACGTGGGGCAGGAGCTGCGCCCGGAGAACCACATGGACCATGCGCGGCTCGTCGAGGCGATCCGGGCGTGCGACGGGGACACGGCGGCGTCGGAGGCCGCGAGCTACCCCTTCATGTGTCTGCGCAACGGCGTGTGAGCCGCACGGTCGCGGTCGTCATGAGCCGCAAGGCCGCGGTCGTCACGAGGGCCGGCGCAGATGGCTCACCCAGACGGTGCGTATCTCCTTCCAGCAGCGCTCGCTGAGTTCGGCGCGTTCGGTCGGGCCGAGGTCGACGGGCTTGCTGTCGGCGTCGACGTCCCACCACCGCTCGCACTCGACGTGGAGCTGGATCCGGTCGGTGTCCAGGTAGGGGTTGTGGCAGTACGCCGTGGCCCGGGAGCCTTCGACGTAGACGCTGCAGTCGGCCCCGAAGGGCTGGGGAGCGGACTCCCCGCGCGCCTGGGAGGCCGCTGAGGGTACCGGCCACAGAAAGGCCACCAGTACCCCCAGCGCGGACGCTGAACGCCAGGACGTACGCACAAGCAGACCTCCTCGGCCGTACTGCGGCGAACGCCGCTGCTGCACCACAAGGGAGGGATTGCCTCTCCAGGGTCACCCGGCCGGGGGGCTGTCCGCCCGTTCCATTGACCCGAACGGGCGATGCCCCGGTCCCCCGCAC
>NZ_JBSGZO010000324.1:0-9872 GCF_053611045.1 Streptomyces sp. NPDC054841
CAGGTGATCGGTACCGGGCGGCGCGCCGGAGGCGTTACGCGTTGACCGGCTGGGGGTCGGGGTCGTCCGACGGCGCGGGGGCCGACGGGGTGGCCCCCGCCTTCTTCGCCCGCTTCGCCGCCTTCTTCTTCGCGCGACGCTCCTTGCGGAGTTCGATCATCGCGTAGAGCGTCGGGACCAGCAGAAGCGTGAGCAGGGTCGAGCTGAACAGACCGCCGATCACCACGATCGCCAGCGGCTGGCCGATGAAGCCGCCCTCGCCGGTGACGCCCGCCGCCATCGGCAGCAGCGCGAAGATCGTCGCCAGAGCCGTCATCAGGATCGGGCGCAGACGGTGGCGGCCGCCCTCGATGACCGCCTCGACCACGCCCAGGCCCTGGGCCCGGTACTGGTTGATGAGGTCGATCAGCACGATCGCGTTGGTGACCACGATGCCGATCAGCATCAGCATGCCGATCATCGAGGGGACACCCAGCGGCGTGCCGGTGGCCACCAGCAGACCGATCGCGCCCGTCGCGGCGAAGGGAATGGAGACGAGCAGGATGAGCGGCTGGACCAGCGACTTGAACGTGGCGACGAGCAGCATGAAGACGATCGCGATCGCCGCGAGCATCGCCAGGCCCAGCGAGCCGAAGGCCTCCGACTGATCCTGCCCGACGCCGCCGATCGACGCGGTCGCACCCTCGGGCAGGTCCAGCGCATTGATCTTCGACTGCAGCGCCGAGCTCACCGCGCCGGTGTTGTCGCTGGTCGGCTTCGCCGAGATCGTCGCGGCGCGCGCGCCGTCGATCCGGGTCATCGTGACCGGACCGGGCACCAGCTTCACGTCGGCGATGTCGCCGAGCTTCACCGGTCCCAGAGGCAGCTTCTTCAGCTCGGCCATCGTCTTCGCCGGCTTGGCCGAGGTGATGACGACATCGCGCTCGGAGTCGCCGAGGATCGCCTTGGCCGCCGGCGTACCGCGCACCGCCTGGGCGACGGCGAGGCCGAGCGTGGTGTCGTTGAAGCCCGCCTCCGCCGCCTTCGCGTTGCCCTTGACGGAGATCCGCGGCACGGACTGGGACAGGTCGCTCTGGACGTCGGTGACGTCGTCGAGCTTCGCGACCTCGTCCCGCACCTGCTCGGACGCCGTGCGCAGGGTGTCCGCGTCGGCGGCCTTCACCACGACGCTGAGGTCCTGGTTGCCGAAGCCGTCGCCCGCCGCGATCGTCGTGTCGCCGATGCCGTCGAGCTTGCCCAGCTCCTCGTCGATGTGGTCGCGCACCTTCTCGTACGACGCCGAGTCCTTGAGGGTCAGCTGGTACGAGGCCTGGTTGGCGCCGGTGCCGCCGCCGAAGGCCGCCATGAAGCCGGAGGAGCCGACGGTGACCTGGTAGTCCTTGATCTCGTCGATCCCGTCGAGGACCTTCTCGATCTTCTTCGCGGAGGCGTCGGCCGCTTCCAGGCTGGTGCCCGGCTTCAGCTCCTGCTTGACGGACATGACCTCCTGCTCGCCCTGGTCGAAGAAGTTCGTCTTCAGGAGCGGGGCCATGCCGAAGGTGCCGAAGAGCACGACGATCGCGAGCACGATGCTGGTGATACGGCGGCGGGTCGCGAAGCGCAGCACCGGGACGTACATCCGCTGCAGCCGACTGCGTGCTTCCTTCTCCTCCGCCTTGCGGCGCGCCTCGTCCGGGTCGATGCCCCGTACGGCCTTGGGGGCGCGCAGGAACCAGTACGACAGGACGGGGACGACCGTGAGGGAGACGAGGAGCGAGGCCAGCAGCGCCGCGGTGATCGTCAGCGAGAACGAGCCGAACAGCTCGCCGACCATGCCGCCGACGAGACCGATCGGCAGGAAGACGGCGACGGTGGTCAGCGTCGAGGAGGTGACGGCGCCCGCCACTTCGCGTACGGCGTTGAGGATCGCGGCCTGGCGCTCCTCGCCGTAGCCGAGGTGTCGCTTGATGTTCTCCAGGACCACGATCGAGTCGTCGACCACCCGGCCGATCGCGATGGTCAGCGCGCCGAGCGTCAGCATGTTGAGCGACAGGTCGCGGGTCCACAGCACGATCAGCGCGAGCACGACGGACAGCGGGATGGAGACCGCGGTGACGAGCGTGGAGCGCATCGAGGCCAGGAAGACCAGGATGACGATGACGGCGAAGAGCAGACCGAGCGCGCCCTCCGTCGTCAGGCCGGAGATCGACTTGGAGACGGCCGGGCCCTGGTCGGAGACGACGGACAGCTCGGCGCCGGAGCCGAGGTCCTTGCGGAGCTCGGGCAGCTTCTCCTTGACCGCGTCGGAGATGGCGACGGCGCTGCCGTCCTTGTCCATCGTGGCCATGACGGCGAGGCTGGGCTTGCCGTTCGTGCGGGTGATGGAGACGCGCTGCGACTCCTCCTGCTTCACGGTGGCGATGTCGCCGAGGCGGACGGGCTTGCCGCTCTCGCCCTCCGGCCGGCCCGCCTGCTGCTGGGGCGCGATCCGCAGGTCCTCGATCTGCTTCAGCGAGGTGAAGCCGCCGCCGACCTGGACGGTGCGGCTGTTGCCCGCCTCGGAGAAGGAGCCCGCGGGGATCGTCGCGCCGCCCGCCTTGAGCGCCTCGGACAGGGCCATGGTGTTCAGCCCGGCCGCGGCGAGCTTCTTGTCGTCCGGGGTGACGGAGACCTGGAGGTCCTGGACGCCGTCGACGGTGACCTGGCCGACGCCCTCGATGTCCTCGAGGGCCGGGACGACGGTCCGCTCCAGCTGGTCGGCGAGGGCCTGCTGGTCCTTGTCGGCGCTGACGGCGAGGACGACGGTCGGGATGTCGTCGGTGGAGCCGGCGACCACCTGCGGGTCGACGTCGTCGGGGAGCTGGACGCGGGCGCGGTTGACGGCCTGCTGGACGTCGGCGACGAGCTGCTTGGTGCCCTCGTCCCCGTAGTCGAACGTGGCCATGATCACGGCGTTGCCCTCGCTTGCCGTGGAGGTGACGCCCTTGATGCCGTCGACGGCCTTGATGGTGTTCTCGAGCGGTTCGACGACCTGCTTCTCGACCACATCGGGGGACGCACCCTGGTAGGGGGCCAGCACCGACACCATCGGCAGTTCGATGGAGGGCAGCAGCTGCTGCTTGAGCTGCGGGATGGCGATCGCTCCGAAGACGATCGCGACGATCGACATCAGCCCTATCAGGGCCCTTTGCGCGAGGCTGAATCTGGACAGCCAGGACATGGGGTCTCTCTTCTGTGGCTTACGCAGGAGGAGGGCAGGGTCAGATGCCCCATCTATACGATCGGCCATTCGAGAGGGCGGATCCCTAGGCCCCAGGTCCCGATCCTTATCCCCCGCATACCGCGCCTGGAGTACGCCGGGGTGGAGACTCACTCCACCCTTGGACGTACCAGGCCCGATTCGTACGCAATAACAACCAATTGAGCACGGTCCCGGGCGCCGAGCTTCGCCATCGCCCGGTTCACATGGGTCTTGACGGTGAGCGGGCTGACCTCCAGCCGCTCCGCGATCTCGTCATTGGAGTGCCCGCCGGCGACGAGGACGAGCACCTCGCGCTCGCGGACGGTGAGGGCGGCGAGCCGTTCCGAGTACGCCTCCGACTCCTGGCCGCTCTCCGAACTGCCGCCCTGGGCGAGGAACTTGGCGATGAGACCCTTGGTCGCGACGGGCGAGAGCAGCGCCTCACCGGCCGCAGCGATACGGATGGCGTTGAGCAGTTCGTCCGGTTCCGCCCCCTTGCCGAGGAAGCCGGACGCCCCGGCGCGCAGCGACTGCACGACGTACTCGTCCACCTCGAAGGTGGTGAGCATCACGACGCGCACGGCGGCGAGCCCGGGGTCGGCGCTGATCATCCGGGTGGCGGCGAGTCCGTCCGTACCGGGCATGCGGATGTCCATGAGGACGACGTCCGCCTGTGTCGAGCGGGCCAGCTCCACGGCCTCCGCGCCGTCGGCCGCCTCCCCCACGACCTCCATGTCCGGCTCGGAGTTCACCAGCACCTTGAACGCGCTGCGCAGCAGTGCCTGGTCATCGGCGAGCAGCACCCTGATCGTCATGTCTCCCCCTCCGCGTGGGCGTTGACCGGCAGTATCGCCTGCACACGGAAGCCGCCTCCGTAGCGGGGGCCCGCGGTGAGTGTGCCGCCGAGCGCCGTGACACGTTCGCGCATGCCTATGAGCCCGTGGCCGCCGTTGCCGATACCGCTGCCCGTGCTTCCGGGGGTGTCCTTGCTTCCGGGGGTGTCCGGCACGCCGCTGTCGAGGACCGTGACCTCCACCCGCCGGCCCACGCGTACGACGCTCACCTCGGCCTTGGCATCGTCGCCCGCGTGCTTCTGCACATTGGTCAGCGCCTCCTGGATGATCCGGTACGCCGCGAGGTCGACGGCGGCGGGGAGCTCGGTGCCGTGATCGGTGCGAGCCAGCTCGACCGGCAGCCCGGCATTGCGGAAGGTGTTCAGCAGCTCGTCGACCACGGCGAGGCCGGGGGCCGGCTCGGTGGGCGCCTCCGGGTCACCGGACTGCCGCAGCAGACCGACGGTGGCGCGCAGCTCGTTCAGCGCCGAGCGGCTCGCCTCGCGTACGTGGGCGAGCGCCTCCTTGGCCTGGTCGGGGCGCTTGTCCATGACGTGGGCGGCGACTCCGGCCTGCACATTGACGAGGGCGATGTGATGGGCGACCACGTCGTGAAGGTCGCGGGCGATCCGCAGCCGCTCCTCGGCGACCCGGCGGCGGGCCTCCTCGTCCCGGGTCCGCTCGGCCCGTTCGGCGCGCTCCCGGATGGCGTCGATGAACGCGCGCCGGCTGCGCACGGCATCACCCGCGGCGGCCGCCATTCCGGTCCAGGCGAACACTGCGAGGTTCTCCTGGCTGTACCAGGGAGCCGAACCGAAGAGCATCGCGGACCCGGTCAGCACGGTCATCATCAGCAGGCCGAGCCGCCAGGTGGTGGGGCGGTCGGTGCGGGACGCGACCGTGTAGAGGGCGATCACGGCGGACATCACGACGGGTGCGGGCGGATCACCCGTGACGAGCTCCACGACGGACACCGACCCGGTGACGGCCAGCACGACCATCGGCCGGCTCCGCCGGAACACCAGGGTGCCCGCCGCGAACAGCATCAGCAGCACACTGCGCGGCTCGGGGGTACGGGTGCCGAAGGTCGGTCCGTGCGGCCCGTGCGGTTCGGCGAACGACGCGATGACCATGCAGACGAGTACGGCGGACGCGATGGCGGCGTCCAGCGCGAGCGGATGCGCGCGCAGCCAGTCACGGGTCCGCGCGAGCCTGGTGCTGCCGGTCAGAGGTGCGGTCACGACAAGCAACGGTACGGGGTGCACGACCGGGGGCTGCGCCCCCGGACCGCCGGTATGCCCTTCCGGCGGGCCCGAGGGCCTGTCCGGTACCGCCGGGTGAGCCGGAGCGTCCGTCCTCGAACTCGCCGTGCGCCCCGCGGCGTGCAGGACCGCCGGACGGGCTTGATGTGCGCGCCCGGTACCGAGCCTGCGACGGCCCGCGGCCGGAGGGTGTCCGGGCGCGGGCCGTGGTGCGGGTGCTGGGTGCTGGGGTCCGGGCGTCAGCCCGGGATGAGGCCGTCGTCGCTGAGCATCTCCCGGACCTCGTCGAGCGACGCGTCCGGGGAGGGCAGGATCAGCTCGGACGGCTCCAGGGCGTCGTCCGCAAGCGGTGCGCCGAACCGGCGGACCGCGTCGAGCAGGGCGCAGAGGGTACGGCGGAAGCCGTCCTTGTCACCCGACTCCATCTCGGCGAGCAGCTCGTCGTCCAGCTTGTTCAGCTCGACGAAATGGCTGTCCGCCACGGTCCACTGGCCCTCCCCCATGATCCGTACGATCATGACGCGCCGTCCCTACTGCTTGTCGAACTTGTGCTGGGTCTGAGCCTGGTCCTGCGCCGAGCCGTTGCCGCCCTCGATGGCCTGCTGCGGGGTGCTGCCGCCCGCCAGCTCGGCCTTCATGCGCTGCAGCTCGAGCTCGACGTCCGTGCCGCCGGAGATCCGGTCCAGCTCGGCCGCGATGTCGTCCTTCGCCATCCCGGTCGGGTCGTCCAGGGCACCGGAGGCGAGCAGTTCGTCGATCGCGCCGGCGCGGGCCTGGAGCTGCGCCGTCTTGTCCTCGGCGCGCTGGATCGCCAGGCCGACGTCGCCCATCTCCTCGGAGATGCCCGAGAAGGCCTCACCGATCCGGGTCTGCGCCTGCGCCGCCGTGTACGTGGCCTTGATGGTCTCCTTCTTCGTACGGAAGGCGTCGACCTTGGCCTGCAGCCGCTGGGCGGCGAGCGTGAGCTTCTCCTCCTCGCCCTGCAGCGTCTGGTGCTGCGTCTCCAGGTCGGTGACCTGCTGCTGGAGCGCGGCGCGGCGGGACAGCGCCTCACGCGCCAGGTCCTCGCGGCCGAGCGCCAGCGCCTTGCGGCCCTGGTCCTCCAGCTTCGAGGACTGACCCTGGAGCTGGTTCAGCTGCAGCTCCAGCCGCTTGCGGGAGGTCGCCACATCGGCGACGCCACGGCGCACCTTCTGCAGCAGCTCCAACTGCTTCTGATACGAATAATCGAGGGTCTCGCGCGGATCCTCGGCCCGGTCAAGGGCCTTGTTTGCCTTCGCGCGGAAGATCATCCCCATACGCTTCATGACACCGCTCATGGGCTTCGCGCGCCCCCTTCTGACGGACGTGGCTCCAGCTACTCCAGAACCCACAGTACGGGCCCTGCATCCATTACCGCACTGTTCGAGCGCGGATGCGCTCATCCCCAAGAACGACCTGTCCACGGCTCGGATCCGGCGCAAGGAGTAGGTGACCTTCAGGGGAAATCGTCGACTGTCCCGGTCTGCGTCTGTTCTGAGTCTGTTCTGGGTCTGTTCTGGTCTGTTCTGCGACCTGTTCTGTGCCTGTTCGGCGTCTGTTCTTCCGCTGCTCTGCCTGCTTCTGCCCCGTACAGACGCTCGCCGTTGCCGGATCGTTCCCCCGGGGGCTGGGGTCCCTGCGCGGCACCCCGTACCCTTGGGTTTTGTGTTCCGTAGCCGTTCCAACGCAGAGAAGGCCCCCACCGGCAAGGTGACGGCGGACCTTTCCAAGCAGCCCCGCGATCCCGAGGCCCCCAAGGGCCGCCCGACCCCGAAGCGGAGTGAGGCCCAGACCCAGCGCCGTCGTGCGCAGACAGCTCCGGCCGACCGCAAGGAGGGCATGCGTCGCCAGCGCGAGGCACGCCGAGCCGACCTGGCCAAGCAGCGCGAGGCGCTGGCCGGCGGCGACGAGCGCTATCTCCCGGCCCGTGACAAGGGTCCGGTGCGCCGTTTCGTGCGCGACTTCGTCGACTCGCGCTTCTGCATCGCGGAGTTCTTCCTGCCGCTCGCCGTGGTGATCCTGGTGCTCACCATGATCCGCGTGCCCCAGCTGCAGAACATCGCCCTGCTGCTGTGGCTCGGTGTCATCGTGATGATCGTCATCGACTCGATCGGCATCTGGCTGCGCCTGAAGAAGCAGCTGAACGAGCGGTTCCCGAACGAGCCGAAGCGCGGCGCCGTGGCCTACGGCCTGATGCGCACGCTCCAGATGCGCCGGCTGCGGCTGCCCAAGCCCCAGGTCAAGCGCGGAGAGCGGCCCTGAGCGCGGACGTCTCCGGTTTCGGTGGCGGCGCGGCGGCCTGGCTCAAGGGCCTGGGCGGGCTGCGCAACACCGTCCGACAGGAGCTCGTCGCGCGCCAGCTCGACGAGCAGATAGCAGGACGTTTCCCGGTCGGGCAGCGGTTGCGGATCCTCGACGTCGGCATGGGTCAGGGGACCCAGGCGCTGCGTCTGGCGCGGGCCGGGCACTCGGTGACCGGTCTGGAGTCCGACGCCGAGATGCTGAAGGTGGCCCGCGAGACGCTGGCGACCGAGCCCGAGGGCATCCGCGAGCGCTTCCGGATGATCGAGGGCGACGGCCTGGACACCGGGGTGCACTTCCTGCCCGGTTCGTTCGATGTGGTGCTGTGCCACGGCGTGCTGATGTACGTCGAGGAGCGCGACGCGATGCTCGCGGGCCTGGCGCGGATGCTGGCGCCCGGCGGCCTGCTGTCCCTGCTCGTACGGAACGCGGACGCGCTGGCCATGCGGCCCGGTCTCGCCGGTGACTGGCAGACGGCGCTGACCGCCTTCGACACGGACGCGTACACCAACCGGCTCGGGCTCCCGGTCCGCGCCGACCGCCTCGCGGCGCTCACGGCGACCCTCGCGGGGATCGCGGCGCCGCTGCACGCGTGGTACGGCGTACGGGCCTTCACGGACGGCGTCGCGAACGAGGCGGAGCTGCCGTCGGCCGAGGAGCTGGAGCGGCTGCTGGCGGCGGAGGACCGGGCGGGGCGGACGGATCCGTACCGGTCGGTCGCGGCGCTGCTGCACTTGTGCGGGGTGCGGGGCTAGGTCGTGTCTCAAGAGTCCCGTCTGCCCCGCGGGCGGACGACGCTGCTTTGAACACATTCCCTGTGGCCCGTCCAGTGGATCGAGCCCAGCAAGATCCGCCAGACGGGCCATAGGACCTGTCCCGGCGACCTGGGCCCGTACTCGTCCGGCGCGACCTTCACCCGTTCGGGTCGGCCCCAAGGGCCTGCGTCGTTCCCGGCGCCATGACGCGTCACCCTGATCGGGGGTTCATAACAGGCCGCGAGACTGCCCCGAAAGGGACACTCCGACCATGGACGGATCCCTTTGCCGCACTCGCGCGGGCCCGCTCATGGCCTGGCTGGCCGTGATCTGTGCGGTCGCTGCGGCAGGCGGATGTTCCGGTGGCCGCCCGCCCGCGGAGCCCGAGGCCACGACTCAGGCCGCGGCCCCGGCCGTCAGGCCCCCCAACACCGAGAGGGACCTCGAGTCCGCCTACCGGACCGTGATCAAGAACGTGCTGCCGTCGGTCGTCCAGATCGAGTCCGGCGACGGCCTGGCCTCCGGGATCGTCTACGACGCCAAGGGGCACATCGTCACCAACGCCCATGTGGTCGGCGGCGAGAAGGACTTCAAGGTCACCGTCGCCACCGGCAAGCAGGCCGTCGCCGCCGGACTGGTCGGCACGTATCCGGAGCAGGACCTGGCCGTCATCAAACTGGACAGCCTCCCGGCGCGGCTGGTGCCCGCGAAGTTCGGCGACTCGGCCGCGGTCGAGGTGGGCCATATCGTGCTGGCGATGGGTTCCCCGCTCGGCCTCTCCAGCAGCGTCACCCAGGGCATCGTCTCCGGAGTCGGCCGTACGGTGAGCGAGAGCGAGCAGGGCGACGGCACCGGCGCCACGATCGGCAACATGGTGCAGACTTCCGCCGCGATCAACCCCGGCAACAGCGGGGGCGCGCTGGTCAATCTGGACAGCGAGGTGATCGGGATCCCGACCCTGGCCGCGACCGACCCGGCCCTGGGGGGCGGTGCGGCGCCGGGGATCGGCTTCGCCATCCCGGCCTCGCTGGTGCGCACGGTCGCCGACCAGATCATCGAGCACGGCAGGGTCACCGACTCGGGGCGGTCCGCGCTCGACATCACGGGCCGGACCGTCCTCACCGACGACTACCGGCCGACGGGTGTCGCCGTGGTCGAGGTGACGAAGGGCGGCGCCGCGGACCGGGCGGGCATCAGATCGGGCGACATCATCGTCAGGATCGGCGATGACGAGATCACGACGATCACCTCGCTGGCGGGGGCGCTGGCGCCCAGGAGGCCGGGCGAGAAAGTGACGGTGACGTACGAGCGCGCGGGGAAGCGAGCGACTGCCGAGGTCACGCTCGGAGAGATCTGAGGACGGACGGGCGCGACGGGCGCGACGGGCGGAGAGGGGACGGGCGCGCGCACGGGACGGTGTCCGGCGCCCTCGGGCGGTGCAGCGGACCGAGCCGGCCGCTGACGGTGCAGCGGACAGAAC
>NZ_JBSGZO010000325.1:0-9867 GCF_053611045.1 Streptomyces sp. NPDC054841
GCCCGTACGCCCGCAGGGGCGGACAGGCCGATGCCGTGTCGGAGGTACGGACCCGGCAGCCGGGGCCGATCGGCCTCTGGTGCGTACCGGAACATCGGGACGGCGCCCCGGTGACAGGGGCGCCCGCCAACTCCCCCGACTCCGCCCACTCCCCCGACTCCGGGGCCGGCCACCCCCGGGACACCACGGTCCACGACCTCTCCGCGCTGCTGGGCCCCTCCTCGGGAGCGCTGGGCGTCCTCCAGTGCGTCGCCGCGACCGCGTGGCTGACGACGGAGCGGGACACCGCGGCAGACCCCGACCCGGTACTCGTCAACGCGGGAAGCGGAGACGCCGGAGGGGACGACGCGAGCGCCGCTCTTGTGCTGACCGCCCCGGCCGCGGACCGCATCCCGACGGGCAGCCGCCGATGAGCCCGCGCGAACCGCGGCCCGTCGTACGGCTGCGCCGCAGCGCCCGGGGCGGCGCGGCGCCCGTACGGCTCCTCGCCCTGCACGGGCTGGCGGGCAGCAGCACCGTATGGCGCGGCTACGAGCAGCTCGCCCTCGACGACATCGAGTTCTGGGAGGCCGAACTGCCCTGGGGCGCCGCCGGCGACAGGAACTGGAGTCACCACGACGACCCCGCGGACCACATCGAACGAGCCCTGGACGCCGTGCCCGGAGGGGCGGACGCCGTCGTCGCCCACTCCTTCGCCGCCGGAGCCACCCTCGAAGCGCTGGCCCGCCGGCGCGGGCAGCGCGCGCCCCGCAGGCGCAACGGACCCTCAGCCGCGGTGATCGTCGCACCCTTCCACCGGCGCTCCGCCGACGACTTCGGCTGGGACGACGCGACGTACTACCTGAACGGCTTCCACCGCATCCTCGAAGAGGGACTGCGGGTCGGCTCCGAGGGGCGGCTCGGCGAGGAGCTGCGCCGGGACATGGCGCTACGGGTCCGCGACCGGGTCGGCCCCTACGGCTGGCAGCAGTTCTTCGGCGCCTATCTGCGCAGCCCCTTCCTGGACGTCGACGCGCTGGACCTGCCCGTGCTCGTCGTGGCCGGCGAGGACGACTTCGCCGCGCCGCCCGGCGACGCCCGGGCACTCGCCGCGGCCCTGCCCCACGGCCGTCTCGAACTCTTCGACGACTGCGGTCACTTCGCCATGGCGGAGCAGCCGCGGCGTTTCGCGGACGCCGTGCACCGGCTGCTCCGCGAGTGCTTCCCGTCCCTGCCCCATCCCTACGTACCGGAGTTGACGTGACCACGAACATCGCCGACGCCGAGGCCGCCGTCCGCGCCCTCCAGCAGCCCAGCACCCTTCAGATCCGCCCCCGCTACGAGGGTTCCAACATCTGCACCTGGATCGGCTTCAAGCACGTCAACTACCTCGTCGAGGAAGCCGTCCTGCAGCACATCCGGCAGGCCGGGCTCGCCCCGGGCACGATCTACGAGGTCCACGGTCTGTGCACGGACATCGTCGACATCGACACCCGCATCCTGCACGCCTTCCACATCGACGACACCGCGACGGCGCACGTCCGGCCGCACCGCAAGGCCAAGGACGGTGAGCTGCTGTTCGCCGTCGAGCTCCAGGTGGAGCGCGAGACGGTGCTGAAGGCGGTCACCTCGACCGTACGGGTGCAACTGCGCCACGACCCGCGCGGTGGCGGCGACGAGCCGGTCCCGGCCGCCCTCCGCCCGTACACCGTGGAGCGACTGGCCGCCAGGCCCGGCTGGACGCCGGAGCCGGCCGAGGTGGACCTCGCCGCGGACGACCTGGTCAAGGAGCTGACCGCCGGACGCAACGCGTACGCCTGGAAGTTCCGCATCCCGTACTGGTACTGCCACTTCACCGAGCGGATCCAGATGTCCGGCTATCTGCGCCTGATGGAGGAGGCCAAGGACCGGCTCGTCGCCGACCGCGGCGTCTCCATCAAGACCCTGCTCGACGAGCAGAACTGGATCCCGGTCGTCCCGCACTCCCGGATCACGGTTCTCGACGAGGCCCGGATGGAGGAGGACCTGTACATCGTCCTGACCGTCGAGGACGTCTTCAAGGGCTTCACCTACACCTCGCGCATGGACACCTATGTCGTACGCGACGGCGAGCTGATCCAGACCTCCACCGGCCGGATCACCCACGGCTATGCCGTCATCGAGAACCGCCGCGACTGGAGCCTGGTGCCGTTCGACGACCGGATGAACGCCGCGCTGGAGGGCCGGGCGGCATGAACCACGAGGTCGTGGTCACCGGGGTCGGCGCCGTCACCTGCCACGGTGCCGGCGCGGACACACTGTGGCGGGCCATGACGGCGGCCGGAACCCGTCTGCCGGACCGTCCGGCGGACCCGCTCGCCCGGATGGACCTGCCACTGATCAGCCTGGTGCCCGACCCCGACCTGGCGGCGGACCGGGCGACCCGGTTCGCCGCCACCGCCGCCGCCGAGGCGCTGGACGACGCGGGCCTCGGCGCCGCGTCGCTCGCCGCCGCCCGTACGGCGGTGGTGATCGGCAGCTGCATGGGCGAGCCCGGCCCCAACGAGCGCGGCCGCGGCGGCGCGGGACAGGCCGGCGCGGAACATGCCGGTACGGACCACGGCTGGACACCCCCGTTCCGGCTCGCCACCGAACTCGCCGCCGGACTGGGCCTGTTCGGTGCCGTCCACGACATCGGCAACGCGTGCGCGGCCGGGGCCTACGCCCTGGGTATGGCCGCGGACCTCGTACGGTCCGGAGAGGCGGACGTGGTACTGGCCGGCGGCTCCGACGCGTACTCACGGGTCGCTCTCGGCTGCTTCAACCGGCTCGGCGCCGTCGACCACGAGCGCTGCCGGCCCTTCGAGTCCGACCGGGCCGGCACGGTGTTCGCCGAAGGCGCCGGGATCCTCGTCGTCGAGTCCGCCGTGCACGCACGGGCCCGCGGCGCGGACACCGGGCTGCGGCTGAGCGGCACTGCCTGGAGCTGTGACGCCGGCCATCCGACGGCGCCGCAGGCGGACGGCGTGCAGATCGTCCGCGCGATGCGTGGGGCGATCGACGGCGACCGCGGCAGCCCGAGCGGCACGAGAAGTCCGGGTGGCCAGGACGGCACGGGTGGCCAGGACGGCCCGGACGCTCCGGGCGGCCAGGGTGGCGGCGCCGGCGGCCCGCGCCGTATCGGTGCCGTCGTACCGCACGGCACGGGCACCCGCCTCAATGACGTGCTGGAGAGCGCCGCGCTGTACGAAGCACTGGGGGAGTACGCCCCCGACGTGCCGCTCTACAGCCTCAAGGCGCTCCTCGGCCACGCGGGCGGAGCGTCCGCCGCCCTCGGCGCGGTCGCCGCCGCGCTGATCCTGCGGCACGGGTCGGTGCCCCCGAACGTGCCGCTGAAGGACCAGGACCCCGAGTGCCGGGTGCTGCTGCCCCAGGGCGCCCCGGTCCCGCTCGCGCCGGACGCGCGACGGGTCCTGGTCAATGCCTACGGCTTCGGAGGCAACAACGCGTCGCTGGTGCTGGAAGCGGCGACCGCGGCAGAGAGAGCACCGGCGGACCGGGCCGCCGACGGCGCCCGGACCACCGAGGCCCGGACGGCGGATGCGGCATGCGCCGCCGACCGCACCGCCGGCCCGGACCACGCCCACCGCACGCCCTCAGGAGGTGATCTCCCGTGAACGCCATGAGCGGTACCGAACTCGCCGTGACCGGCGTCGGAGTGGTCTCGCCGTGGGGCGACACCCCGCAGTCCGCGGCGCCGTCGCCGCGCGGCGACGACTGGTTCGACGCCCGGGAACGGCTCGGCCCCCGCGGCTACAAGTACCAGCCGGCCGCCGCGCAGTACGCCCTCGCCGCGGCCCGCGGCGCCCTGGCCGACGGCGGCAGCCCGGACGCGGTCCCCGCCGACCGGCGCGGCCTGCTCCTCGCCACCAACGCCGGTCTCGCCGGCCTCTTCGACACGATGGACGCCACCGTCACGGAGACCGGAGCCGACGCCCTCTCCCCGGCCACGGCCCCGTACTTCGCCGTCAACGTGCTGGGCAACCGGCTGGCCGCGGAACTCGGCCTGAAGGGCTTCGCCCTGACCGTCGCGTCCCCCCGCACCGCCGCCGTCGACGCTCTCGCCGTGGGCGCCCGCGCCCTGGCCTCGGCCCGGTGCGACACGCTCGTCCTCGCCGCGACGGAGGCCCCGCTGCCGGGCACCCACGGCGACGCCGCCGGCGAACAGGGCGGAGTGGCCCTCACCCTGGAGCCTCCGGCAGCGGCCCGCCGCCGCGGTGCCCGGACCCACGCGGTGATCCGCGCCCGGTCCGTCTTCGTACCGCCGAGGGCCCTGCGCACCCCGGAAGGCCGCACCCGGGCGGATGCGGCCCTGTCCGCGGCGCTGGCCGCCCTCCTCGGCGCGCCGGCCCCCGGACTCGAACAGCCCCTCGCCGTCAGGCTCCTGCTCGACGGGTCCGGCGTCGCCGACGCCGCCGCCCACGCCGTGGCCGCGGTCCGCGGGCCGCTGACCGAAGCGGCCGCCGAGGCGACCGGACCGTACGGCAGCGGGCACACCGGCTGCCTCGGACCCGCCATCGAAGTCGCACGAGCCGTCACGGCGGGCGGCGGGGGCACCCTCGTCGTCACCGCCACCGGAGCCGGGCACGTCGCCCTCGTCCTCGTCTCGCCCCACCACACACAGGAGTCCGCATGCTGACGTCACTCAAGGGGAGCTGGTGCCTGGTCCTCGGGGCGTCCAGCGGCATCGGCGCGGCCATCGCCCGTGGCCTCGCCCGGGAGGGCGTGCACATCATCGGCGTGCACTTCGACACGGCCTCCCGCGCCGAGGAGATCGCCGCACTCGTCGACGACATCCGCGGATCGGGTGTCGAGGCCCGGTTCTTCAACGTCAACGCCGCCTCCCGCGCCACCCGCGACCGGCTCGTACCGGAGATCGCCGAGCTGACCGGCCCGGCCGGCGGCATCCGGATCCTGGTGCACTCCCTGGCCTTCGGCACCCTCGTGCCCTTCCTGCCGCGGGACGGCTGGGACAAGCAGCTCAGCGTCAAGCAGCTGGAGATGACGCTCGACGTCATGGCCCACAGCCTCGTCTACTGGACCCAGGACCTCGACACGGCGGGACTGCTGCGCAGCGGCTCCAAGGTGTACGCGATGACCAGCGCGGGCGTCGTCCAGGCACTGCCCAGCTACGGTGCCGTGTCCGCCGCCAAGAGCGCGCTGGAGTCGCACGTACGGCAGCTGGCCTGCGAACTGGCCCCGCGAGGAGTCGCCGTCAACGCGCTGCGCGCCGGAGTGACCGTCACGCCCGCGCTGCAGCGCATCCCCGAGCACGCCGGATACGTCGCGCGCGCCTCGGAGAACAATCCGCACGGCCGGCTCACCCGCCCCGACGACGTCGCCGAGGCCGTCGCCCTGCTGTCCCGCACCGACTCGTCCTGGCTGACCGGCAACACCATCGGCGTCGACGGCGCCGAACTGCACGCGGCCGCAGGGGCCTGGGGCTGAGCAGCCCACCAGGGCCCGGAACCGACAGGCCTCCACCACGCCACCGCCGTACGCACTTCCCCTCCACCGACAGGAGCAGAAACCGATGAGTGTCAGTCGTGCCACCGGGGCGGACCCGGACACCCTGGTCGTCTCCGGCTGGTCGGCGGCCTCGCCGTACGGACTGGGCGCGGACGCCTTCGCCGCCGGCGTGCGGGAGAACCGCGACGCCGTGGCCCCGGCGCCCGCCGCCGCAGAGAACCGGGCGGTGGACCTCGGACCGTACGAACGGGCCGGACTGCTCCCGGACTTCGACATCAGGGAGGTCCTGGGACGCAAGGGCACGCGTGCCATGGACCGGGCCACCGCCATCGCCGTCGCCACCGTCGGGATGCTGCTGTCGGAGGCGGGTCCCGGGCTCGCCTCCGACATCCCCGAGAGCATCGGCATGGTCCTGGGCACAGGGCACGGCAGTGTCCAGAGCATCATGGACTTCACCCGGGACTCCCTCACCGGCGAGAAGCCGTTCCATGTGGACCCGGCGCACTTCCCCAACACGGTGATGAACCGCGCCGCCGGGCAGAGCGCCATCTGGCACACGCTCAGAGGCCCCAACACCACCGTCGCCGGCGGCGCGCTGACCGGGCTGCTCACCCTCAACTACGCGGCCAGGCTGCTGCGGCAGGGCCACTGCGAGGCCGTGCTGTGCGGCGCCGTCGAGGAGTTCTCCACCGAGCGTGCCTGGCTCGAGTACCGGGCCAGGACGGGCAGTGCCCACCGGCAGCCCGCGGGACCGCTCGGCGAGGGCTGCGCACTGTTCCTGCTGGAGCCGCTCGGCCGGGCCCGCACCCACGGCCGCACCGCCCACGCGGCGCTGCTCTCCTCCCGTTTCATCGCGTTCCACGACCCGGAGGACGCGCAGCGCGCCGTCACCCGGGCCGTCACCGAGGCGCTCAAGGACGCCTCCGTACAGCCCGACGAGGTCGCCCTGCTGGTGCCGTCCGACACCGGCGGCCCGCTCGGCGCCCGCGAGGACGCCGCACTCGCCGACGTCTTCGGCGAGACCAGCCCGCCCCGGCTGCGGCTGCGCCGGCTGATCGGCGACGCCTCCGCGGCGTCCGCCTCGCTCCAGCTGGCCGCCGCGCTCGCCCTGCCCGGCGACGGCAGGCCGGTGCTCGTCACCTCCGTCGACCCGGACGGTCAGACCGGCGCCGTCGTACTGCGCACGGGCACACCGTGATCACCGCCGCAGCCCGCCGCCGGAGGTACCGGCTACGCCGGCTTCTCGTTCGCTCGGTTCGCTCGGTTCGCCACTACTCGTACAGCCATCACCACCCGGAAGGACCCGTGTTCACCATGTCCGACACCCACATCGCCCCCGCCGCGACCACCCTCGACAAGGAGCAGCTGCGCGACCTGGTCGCCGAGGTACTCGACCTCGACGTCGCCGAGGTCACCGACACGGCCCACTTCATGGACGACCTCGACGTCGACTCCCTGATGGCCCTGGAGATCACCGTCCGGCTGGAGAAGGAGTACGGGGTCCGGCTCGCCGAGGCCGAGCTGACCTCGATCACCTCGCTCGGTGCGACGTACGACCTGCTGGCGCAGAAGCTGGCGGAGTCCCGGTGAGCGCCGCCACCCCGCTCGGGCCCACGGAACTGGTCCGCAGCGGGCCCGAAGGCGCGGCGACCGTCTTCGACGTGTTCCCGGAGGACCCGGTGCTCGCCGGGCACTATCCGGGCTTCAGCGTGCTGCCCGGCGTCTATCTGATCGAGGCCGTGGACCGCACCGTGCGGGAGTGGGCCGGAACGTCCGCCGAGGTGGAACTCGCCGCGATGGACCGCTGCCGCTTCCACCGGCCCGTCCATCCGGGGGACCGCGTCTTCACCGACGTCACCGTAGGGCCGACGGCCGACGGGGCCGGGCTGCTCTGCCGCGCGGCCGTCGGCACCAACCGCGGCAAGGTCGCCGACATCAGCCTGCGCTACCGCCACAAGGACACCGAAGAGACCCAGGAGACCGATTCCCCGTGACCAGAGTCTTCGGAGTGGACCGGATCAAGAGCACGATTCCGCACCGCGGCGAGATCCTTCTCGTGGACCGCGTCGCCGAGGTGCGGCCGGGCGAGAGCCTGACCGCGTACAAGGCGGTCTCCGGCAACGAGCCCTGCTACGCGCCGCTCGGCCAGGACGCCGCACCGGGCGACTACGCCTACCCCGTATCGCTCGTCATCGAGTCCTGGGCCCAGGCCGCGGTGGTGCTGTCCGTCTGGGAGAGCCCCAACCCGGACGTGCTGGCCGGAAAGGTCGAACTCGCGGGATCCATCAACGAGGTGACGATGGGCGGCCGTGCCTACCCCGGCGATGTGCTCGAACACCGGGTGCGGCTGGTCAAGTCCGTCGGCGAGACCGCGGTGCTGGCCGGTGAGACGTTCGTCGGCGGCCGGGAGGTGCTGAACGTCGGCAGCTTCGTGGTGGCGCTGCGGGATGTCACCGAGTTGCTGCCCGCGCCGGACCATGCCCTGCTGAGCGTGTGAGGAGAGAGACCCCATGTCCGCACAGGACGCACAGTCCGCACAGGACACACAGTCCGGACCGGTCGCACAGTCCGGACCGGACCCGCAGTCCGGACAGAACGTACAGAGCACCAAGGTCGCGCTCGTCACCGGTGGTTCACGAGGCATCGGCCGCGCCGTCGTCGAGCGGCTGGCCCGCGACGGCTACGACATCGGCTTCTGCTACCGCTCCGACGAGCAGGCGGCGGCCCTGACCGCGAAGGAGGTCCGGGAGCTGGGCCGCAAGGTCCTCGCCCGCCGCGTCGACGTCACGGACCGTACGCAGATACGGGATTTCGTCGCCGCCGCCGAGGACGAACTCGGCCCGGCGACGGCCGCGGTGACCTCGGCCGGGATCACGCGGGACAGCCCGCTGGTGCTGATGCCCGACGACGACTGGGACGCGGTGCTGCGCACCAATCTGGACGGCACCTACAACCTGTGCCGCGCGGTCGCCTTCCCGATGGTCAAGCGGGGCGGCGGCTCGGTCGTGACCATCTCCTCCATCGCCGGAGTGGCCGGAAACGCGGGCCAGACCAACTACTCCGCCTCCAAGTCCGGGATCATCGGCTTCACCCGGGCCCTGGCCAAGGAGGCGGGACGGCACGGCCTCCGTGCCAACGTCGTCGCGCCCGGCTTCATCGACACCGACATGACGTCCGTCCTGCCGGAGAAGGTCTCCAAGGACATGCTGCGGCGCATCCCGCTCAAGCGCTTCGGCCGGCCCGAGGACGTCGCCTCGATGGTCGCCTTCCTGGTCTCGCCCGAGGCCTCGTACGTCACCGGGCAGGTGTTCCAGGTGGACGGCGGAATCGCGCTGTGACCGCGCAGGCAGGAGCCCGGAAGCCGCGGCGTACGAGACGGCCGCCGCGCTTCTACTTCTCACTGCGCAGTCCGTACTCGTGGCTCGCCTACCGGGACCTGCTCGACCGCCATCCGCGCACCGCGGCAGCCGTCGAGTGGGTGCCCTTCTTCGAACCGGACGAGCTGAGCCGCAAACTCCTCGCGGAGGCTGGCGGAGCCTTCCCCTACACGCCGATGTCCGCCGCGAAGCACCGCTACATCCTCCAGGACGTACGGCGGCTGGCCGCCGGCCGCGGGCTCGACTTCAGCTGGCCGGTGGACCGGGACCCGGTGTGGGAAGTGCCGCACCTCGGCTATCTGGCCGCCGAACGGCACGGCAGGGGGCCCGGCTACATCGCGCTCGCGGCCCGCGCCCGCTGGGAGCTCGGCCAGGACATCTGCGACCCGTCGGTGATCGCCGGCTTCGGTCCCGAACTGGGCCTGGACGGCGCGGAGCTGGCGGCCGCCGCCGACGACCCGGAGCTGCGCGAGGCCGGGGTGCGGGTGCTGCTCGACATCCAGCGCGACGGGGTCTTCGGAGTGCCCTTCTTCGTCGACCACTTCGACAAGTACTGGGGCCTGGACCGGCTCGCGGACTTCGCCGCGGCGCTGGAGGCGAGGGCCGTGGGGGCCGAGGGTGCCTCGCGGCCCGCCGGGCCCGCCGAGGACCCCGCGGTCCAGGACGCCCCCCTCACTCCGCCCGTCCTGTCCGTCGACGACGGACACGCGGGCGGCTGCGGCTGATCCCCCTCCAGCCGCACCAGGGAGTGTCTTCGAAGTAGCGTCGGCCGCCCGAAGAGCCGCCGGGCAGACGGGACTTCGAAGGCACGACCCAGGGCCGTCGCACGGTGCCCCCCGTCACCCTGCGGCGGCCCTCCGTCGTCCCAGGCCCTAGGGCCTGTCGTTCGGGTCTTGCCGGGCTCGCGTGCCCTGGCACGCACCTCTGCGGCGGTGTCGTCAGTCGCCAATGTCCCCCGTAGCCCTTCGGGCACGGGAGGTACCCCCACCGCAGTGGCTCCCTC
>NZ_JBSGZO010000326.1:0-9866 GCF_053611045.1 Streptomyces sp. NPDC054841
TGGGGGCACCTCCCGGGCCCGCAGGGCCCAGGGGGAGCAGGAGACGGAGTCGCAGGGCGTCGCGAGCCCAGCAAGATCCACCGGACAGACCCTAAACCCCCGCCGCTGCCAGGAGACCGTGGAGGAACACCGCCGTCGCCGCGTCACGCGCCGCCGTGAACGGCAGCGCGTTGCCTCCCGTGATGCGAAAGGGCGCACCGGTGAGGGTCAGGTCCGCGCCGCCCGATTCGGTGACGAGGAGGAGGCCCGCCGCGTGGTCCCACGCGTTCTCCCAGGAGAACGCGACCGCGTCGAGCTCGCCGCGCGCCACCGCGAGGTACTCCAGGCCGGCGGAGCCGCACGGGCGGGCGTGAACGCCGTCGGTGCGCAGCGCCAGGAGGGCTTCCTTCTGGTCCGGAGTGGTGAAGTCCGGGTGGGAGGTGGCCACTTCGAGGTCCGCACCGGGCTCCGGTGAGCCCGACCGTATCGGCGTGCCGTCCACCCGCGCGCCGTGGCCGCGCACCGCGACGGCCATCTCGTCCAGCGCCGGGGCGTACGTCCAGGACGCGAGCACCTCGCCGTGCCGCGCCAGCGCGACGAGCGTGCAGAATCCGGGGTCGCCGTGCACGAACTGCCGCGTGCCGTCCACCGGGTCGACGATCCACACGGGCGCGTCGCCGTGCAGCGCGTCGTACACCGCCGGGTCCGCGTGGACTGCTTCCTCGCCCACCACGACCGAGCCCGGCAGCAGCGCGGTGAGGGACGCCGTCAGGTGCTCCTCGGCGCTGCGGTCGGCCACCGTCACCAGGTCGTGCGGACCGTTCTTCTCGACGATCTCGTGCGCGGCGAGCTGGCGGAAGCGCGGCATGATCTCGGAGGCGGCCGCCTTGCGGACCGCCTCCTCGACCAGGGCGAGGTTTCCGGAATCCCAGGGGTTCCCTGTCGTCCCGGACAGAAACTCTTCGGTCATGCGTCCAGCAAAGCACGCCCCACTGACATCCCCGCTGCCGCCGGGTGACCGGTCGATGGACACCCGGCGAAGCCACGGTGACCGGAAGGTGTATGCCAGGTGCACGGTCAGCGGCCGACCGCGTAACCCTGCATGCCACGCGGGTTCGCCGCGGCCGACAGGACACCGGTTTCCGGGTCCCGTGCCACCGCGCACAGCCGCCCCTCCGACCACGCCTCGCCGATCGTGATGTCGTGACCGCGCCGCCGCAGCTCCGCCACCACCTCCGGGTCCGTCCGCGACTCGACGGTGACGGCACCGTGCCGCATCCCGCGCGGATGGAAGGAGCCCGGGAAGCTGTCGTTGTGCCAGTTCGGCGCGTCGATCGCACCCTGGAGGTCCGGCCCGCCCCGCACCGGCCCCCGCAGTGCCACGGCCAGGAAGAAGTGCAGCTGCCACTGGTCCTGCTGGTCGCCGCCCGGCGTTCCGAAGGCCATCACCGGCACTCCGTCCCGCAGAGCCAGCGACGGCGTCAGAGTCGTGCGGGGGCGGCGGCCCGGCGTGAGGGAGTTCGGCAGTCCCGGGTCCAGCCAGGCCATCTGCAGCCGCGTGCCGAGCGGAAAGCCCAGTTCCGGCACGACCGGATTGGACTGGAGCCAGCCGCCGCTGGGCGTGGCCGCGACCATGTTCCCCCAGCGGTCGACGACATCCAGATGACAGGTGTCACCCCGCGTGCCGCCGTCCTCGGCGACGGTCGGCTCACCCGCACCCGCGATCCCCGTCGCGTCGAAGCCGGGCTCCTCACCCGCCGCGACGCCGAGAGCGTGCGCGCTGAGCACGGGTGATCGCCCCTCCGGGCTCCCCGGCCGCAGCTCGTACGAGGCCTTCTCCCCGATCAGCGCCCGCCGCCGCGCGTTGTACGGCTCCGACAGCAGCGCCTCCAGGGGTACGTCCGCGGCATCGCCGTACCACGCCTCCCGGTCCGCCATCGCGAGCTTGCAGCCCTCGATGAGCAGATGGACGTACTCGGCGGAGCCGTGCTCCGGCAACTGGGGCGGCAGCAGCGCCAGCTGCTGCAGAAAGACCGGCCCCTGGCTCCAGCCGCCCGTCTTGCACAGCGTCCAGCCGTTCCAGTCGTACGTCACCGGCGCCTCGTACGTCGCCGACCAGCCCGCCAGGTCGGCCCGGGTGAGCGTCCCGGTGTGCCGCGTTCCGCTGGTGTCCGTCGTGGGCACATCGGACCGGCGGACGAGGGCCTCGGCGATGAAGCCGTCGCGCCAGACCGCCCGCGCCCGCTCGATCTGTCCGGCCCGCCCGCCCCCGCCCGCCTCCGCGATCAGGCGCCGCCAGGTCGCGGCGAGCGCCGGGTTACGGAACAGCTCGCCGGGCCGCGGGGCCCTGCCGCCCGGCAGATACACCTCGGCGGAGGTCGTCCACTCCGCCTCGAAGAGCGCGCGTACGGTCTCCACGGTCCGCCCCACCCGCTCGACCGGCGCGTGCCCGTCCTCCGCGTACCCGATGGCGTACTTCAGCACCTCGGCGAGCGTCTTGGTGCCGTGGTCGCGCAGCAGCACCATCCAGGCGTCGAAGGCGCCGGGCACGGCGGCGGCGAGCGGCCCCGTCCCGGGGACGAGCCCGAGCCCGAGCGCGCGGTAGTGGTCGATGGTGGCGTCGGCCGGCGCGGGGCCCTGCCCGCACAGCACCCGCACCTCGCCGCCCGCCGGAGCGAGGATGACCGGGACCTCGCCGGCGGGCCCGTTGAGGTGCGGCTCGACGACGTGCAGGACGAAGCCCGCGGCGACGGCGGCGTCGAAGGCGTTCCCGCCGTCCTCCAGCACGGCCATCGCGGACTGCGAGGCCAGCCAGTGGGTGGAGGACACCATGCCGAAGGTGCCCTGAAGGGTCGGCCGGGTGGTGAACATACGCGTGCCTCCATCGGTGTGCGGGGATCCGTGTGCGGGGATCCGTGTGCGGGGATCCGTGTGCGGGGATTCGTGTGCGGGGCGGAGGCGGGGGCGGCGGTCGCACCGGGGGCCGTGCCGTCCTCGCCCACCGGATGGCAGGAGACCTGTCGGGCCGTACCCGGCAGCGTACGCAGCTCCGGGATCCCGGCGCGGCACCATGCGACCGCTCCCGTCCCGGGAATGGCGTTGTCGTCCTCGGCGTTCTCGCCGTCGGCGTCCTCTCCGGGCGTCCTCTCCGTCGGCGTTCTGATGACGGAGCAAAGGGGTTGGAGGCAGCGCGGTGCACAGTGAGTACAAGGTCCCTGGCGGAAAGCTCGTCGTCGTCGATCTCGATGTGAGGGACGGGGTGCTGCGCGACGTACGGGTGGCCGGGGACTTCTTCCTCGAACCCGACGAGGCCCTCCCCGCCATCGACCGCGCCCTGGAGGGCGCCCCGGCCGACACCGACGCCGCAGGACTCGCGGTCCGCATCGACGGGGCGCTGCCGCCCGGCACCGAGATGTACGGGCTGACCACCGAGGGCATCGGCGTCGCCGTTCGCCGCGCCCTCGCGCACGCCACCGACTGGACCGACTACGCCTGGCAGCTCGTCCACGACGGCCCGCAGCCGCCCGCCCTGCACATGGCCCTCGACGAGGTCCTCACCGCCGAGGTCGCGGCCGGCCGGCGCCCGCCGACGCTGCGCGTGTGGGAGTGGGGCGCCCCGGCCGTCGTCATCGGCAGCTTCCAGTCACTGCGCAACGAGGTCGACCCGACCGCGGCGGAGCGTCACGGCATCACGGTCGTGCGCCGGATCTCCGGCGGCGGAGCGATGTTCATCGAGCCCGGCAACACGATCACGTACTCCCTGTCCGTGCCCGGCTCCCTCGTCTCCGGCCTCTCCTTCGCGGACAGTTACGCGTATCTCGACGACTGGGTGCTGGGCGCGCTCGGCGACATGGGCATCAAGGCCTGGTACCAGCCGCTGAACGACATCGCCACCGAGGCGGGCAAGATCGCGGGCGCGGCGCAGAAGCGGGTCGTGGACGGCGGCGCGGTGCTGCACCACGTGACGATGGCGTACGACATCGACGCCGACAAGATGCTCGATGTGCTGCGCATCGGGCGCGAGAAACTGTCCGACAAGGGCACCAGGAGCGCGAAGAAGCGGGTGGATCCGCTGCGCCGGCAGACCGGTCTGCCGCGCGAGGCGGTCATCGAGCGGATGATCGCCTCGTTCCGCGGGCGGTACGGGCTGACGGAGGGCAAGGTGACGGACGAGGAGATGGCGCGGGCACAGGAGCTGGTCGCGGCGAAGTTCGCGACGCGGGAGTGGACCGCCCGGGTGCCGTAGGGCCGGTCTTCGGGATCCTCCCGCCGCGCCCCGGGTCCCGGTGCCCGTGCACACCTCTCTCTGTCAGAGGGCCTGGGGGTGGCGGAACAGACGCCCCGGGTCGTACGACGTCTTCACCCGGGCAAGGCGGTCGGCGTTCGCACCGTAGTACGCCCGGCGCCAGTCCCGCAGTTTGGGGTCCGTGTAGTTCTGGTACGCCTGGCCGCTCGCCCAGGGCCGCATCGCCCCGTGCGTACCGTCCAGCCAGGCCTGGTGCCGGGCCACGGTGGTCGCGGAGGCGTTGTCCGGCCAGGAGACGATGTACTGGGCCAGGAACAGCGCGTCGCGGTGGACGAACGCCGTGTCGGCCGCCCGGACCCGCCCCACCGCGCCGCCCAGCGCGTCCAGCGCGATGCTGCCCGCGCCGCCTCCCTGGAGCCCGGCAAGCCGTTCCACCCGGGCGAGCAGGGCCATCACCCCGTCGGCCGGGATGCGCCGGGTGTAGAAGTCCGAGCGTGCCGCGTACGATTCGCGCGCCACCCGGCCCTGGGGCGTACGGCCGGGCAGACTGCCCTGCTGGTGGGCCTGGGCGATGGTGAAGCCCGAGACACCGCCCATCACCTTCATCGCGTCCATGAACGGCCGGGTGCGCACGGACACCGACCGTGCGGGCGCGCCGATGGCGTCGGCGAGGCGGTCGAGGCGGTTCTCGAGGTCCCCGCGGCTGCCGAGGCTCAGGCCGCCGACCCGCACCGATCCCGGCCGTCCTCCGACCGGTGCGGACAGGTGCAGATTCGCCCATATCTCGTCGGGCGCGGTGGGAGCCCAGCGCTGCCACTCGCGCAGTACGGCTTCGGCCCGGGACCAGGACCAGCTCAGGAAGAACGTCGTGCACTGCGGCGCCGCGTGGGTGCGCAGCCGCAGCTCGGTGACGACACCGAACTGGGCGTTGCCGCCGCCGCGCAGCGCCCAGAACAGCTCGGGGTCGTGCTGGGCGTCCACGTTGCGTATCCGGCCGTCGGCGGTGACGATGCGGGCGCCGGTGACACTGTCGCTCGTCAGACCGTAGGCGCGGCTGACGACGCCGATGCCGCCGCCGAGGGCGAGTCCGGAGACGCCCACGGTGGGACAGGACCCGGCGGGTACGGTCCGCCCGCGAGCCGTCAACCGGTCGTACACGTCGATCAGTTTGGCGCCGGCGCCGACCGTCGCGGTGCCCCCCGAGAGCGAGACGGACGCCATCTTCTGTACGTCGACGACCAGGCCGGGCCCGGACGACCAGCCGGCGTACGAGTGGCCTCCGCTGCGCACCGCGACGGGCACCTGATGGCGGCGGGCGAACTCCAGGCAGCTGCGGACGTCCTCGGGCCGTGCGCAGTACGCGACCCCGGTCGGCCGCACCCCGTCGAACCGGGGGTTGAACAGCTTGCGCGCGGTGTCGTAGTCGCGGTCGCCGGGCCGTACGAGCGTTCCGTCCAGCCCGCGGGCCAGCGCCGCCCAGTCACCGGCGCGAGGCGGACGGGGCGCCCGGGCCGCCTGGGACGGGGCCGCCTGGCCGGCGGAGGCGGTCGCCGCCCAGGCGCCCGCTGCCACGCCGACGCCGGCGGCAACTCCCGCGCCCAGCAGGCCGCGACGGGTGAACCTGCCCCTCCCCGCGGCTTCCGCGCCCGTTTCCGCCCCGCTGCCCCGCCGCGCCGTCTCGCCCATCGCCCTGTCCTCGCCTTCCGTCGACATCCGGTCGGGAGGATGACGAGGAGACGGTGGCGGTTCCCGTCGACGGTGCTTCTCTTGTGAGCGGTGGTTCCGGTCAGCGCGAGGGGGACGCCGAGGTGGGCGGTGTGGGCGGCAGGTCGTAGACGTTGCCGGGGGCCACGACGGTGGTGATGGCCTTGGCGAAGAGCGTGCTGTTCTCGTTGCCCTGGTAAGGGATGTCCGTGTTGCTGAGCACGACCAGAGTCGCGTTCGCCGACGGCAGGTAGACCGTCACGGACTGGTAGCCGGGCAGCGAACCGTTGTGCCCGATCCAGCCGTGGTTGGTGAAGATGCCGAGGCCGTATCCGGTCCCGGGATAGCCGGTGGGCAGCGTCCGCAGTCGCTGTGCCTGGGTGGCGGGCTCGAGCAGGGTGCCCGTCGCGACGAAGCGCGCCCATGCGCGGAGGTCGGCCAGGTCCGAGATCATCGCTCCGGCGGCCCAGCCCCATGACGGGTTCCAGTCCGTCGCATCCGCGACCTCGCCGTTCCAGCAGCCCCGCTGCGGCAAGTGCGGCCGCCGCGATCCTGCCGTGGGCCTTGGCCACGAACAGGCGCCACACACGCATGCAGAAGATCCCAGGCACCATCCCAGGCGCCACCCCAGGCGCCGTCCCAGGCGCCGTCCCAGGTGCCGTCCCAGGCGCCGTCTCAGGTGCCGTCCCAGGCGCCGTCTCAGGTGCCATCCCAGGTGTCTCTTTCGGCCGTGAGGTCGGTGCGCCGGCGCGCAGGCACCCGGAAGGGCGCCGAGAGGAGACGCGTGCCAAGCACAACGTACGTCGCGGTCATGCGTCCGACGGCGAGACCCGGCCCGGCACTGACCCGTTCGGCAGCGTGGCCGCAGCGAGGCGCACGCCTCCGCCGGCCACGTACGGACCACGTGACGAAGGGACCTGGTCCGGGCCGGCCGGCGTTCCGCCGTCACCCGGCCCGGTCCCGTGATCAGCCCGCGCCCCGCACCAGGAGGAGCAGTGCGTCCGCGAGATCCTCCGCCGGGGAGCCCGTGGCCAGGCGGCGCAGCTGGAGGCCGGTGACCAGGGCGACGGTGGTCGCAGCGAGGCGTTCGGCATCGGGAACGCCGAGAGCCGTGAGGATCTGGGCGGCGAGGCGGTCGTAGGCGGTGAAGCACTCGGCGGCGGCTTCGCGCAGCCGCTCGTCGCGGCCCGCCTGGATGTACAGCTCGAACGGCGCGATGTGCTCGCTGTCGAAGACGGTGCCGTCCGCGACCTGTCCGGCCAGGGCCGCCGCGCCGTCGAGATCGACGCCGTCGGCCTCGCCGGCGTCGGCGAGTTCGGTGAGGCGCCGGGTCTCCTCGCGGACGAAGTGCAGCAGCGACTCGCGCAGCAGCTCGTGCTGGCTGGTGAAGTGGTACGTGACCGAACCGAGCGATACGCCGGCCTCCTTGGCGATCCGCCGGTTGGTGACCGCGGCGATGCCGTCCTGGCCGATGATGCGCAGGACGGCACCGATGATGCGCCGGCGCGTCGGAGGTATGGACGGGACGGCTGGCGCGGCGGGCTCGCTGGACATGCGCGTCATTGTTCCACCGGCGCACTCCAGGTGATCAAGGGGTCGGGGTGGCGCTCGTACCAGCGGCGCTCGTCCTCCAGCTGGGCGGCCAGCGAGATGAGCCGCTCCTCCCCGCCCGCGGGACCGAGCAGCTGGGCGCCGACGGGCAGACCTTCGGTGGTGAATCCGGCGGGGACGTTCACCCCGGGCCAGCCGAGGACGTTCCACGGCCAGGCGTAGGGACAGGCCGCGGCCATCGTCGCGTTGGTGCG
Organism: Streptomyces sp. NPDC054841; assembly: GCF_053611045.1. Classification (NCBI taxonomy): domain Bacteria; kingdom Bacillati; phylum Actinomycetota; class Actinomycetes; order Kitasatosporales; family Streptomycetaceae; genus Streptomyces; species Streptomyces sp. NPDC054841. Next base: position 7,735 of record NZ_JBSGZO010000326.1, read on the forward strand.
CCAGGTGCTGAGCCCGTCGAAGGTGCCGATCCGCGGCGGGGGCGCCGCTGTGGTCGGGGTGAGGATGACGTCGTACGTGTCGAACAGGGCGCCGATGCGGCGGTGCTGGCGGACCTCGCGGGCGCGGGCGGCGCGCACGATCCGGCCGCCGAGCAGCTTGCCGTTGCGCAGGGCGGTGCGGGTGCGCGGGTCGAGCAGGTCCGGTTCGGGGTGCAGGGCGGCGATTTCGGCGACGCCCGCCGTGCCGCGGGGGACGAAGCCGAGGCCGATCAGCCCGTAGCGGGGGCGGGCCTCTTCGACATGGTGGCCGAGTCGGGCGAGGGCCTCGGCGAGCTCGGTCACGGCGCGGCGGACCTCGGGGTGGGGCCTGGCGCCGGTGAGGGTGAGCGGGGGGCGCCAGGCGAGGGCGATCCGCAGCCGGCCCGGGTCGCGGCGGGCGGCGGCCGAGGCGTCGATGGCCTCAGGCCGGTGCAGATCCTCCGGGTGGGCACCCTGGACGACGTCGAGCAGCAGCGCCGCGTCGGCGACAGTGCGCGCCAGCGGGCCGTTGACGGCGAGGCCCTGGAAGGCGTCGGTGTGCGGAAAGAGCGAGACCCGGCCGCGCTGCGGCTTGATACCGACGAGATGGGTCCAGGCGGCGGGGATCCGGATGGAGCCCGCACCGTCCGAGCCGAGGGCGGCGGGGACGAGTCCGGCGGCGACGGCGGCCGCGGAGCCGCCGGAGGATCCGCCCGGGGTGTGGTCCGTGGACCACGGGTTGCGGGTGGCGCCGAAGGCGGGGCCCTCGGTGAACGGCCACTGGCCCAGCTCGCAGGAGTTGGTCTTGCCGACGATGACGGCACCGGCCGCCCGCAGTCGCCGTACGGCTTCGCCGTCGGCGGTCGCCGGCGCGATCTCGCCGCGGCAGCCGAACAGGGTCGGCAGCCCTGCCACATCGGTGTCGTCCTTGACGGCGAGCGGGACGCCGAGCAGGGGCAGCCTCTCCCCCGCCGCGAGCCGCCGGTCGGCGTTCTCGGCCTCGGCGAGCGCCTCCTGCGCCCGTACGTGCCGGAAAGCATTGAGGGTGGGTTGGCTCGCCTCGATGCGTTCGAGCGAGGCCTGCACCAACTCCACCGCTGTGACCTGGCCCTCGGTCAACTTCCGTGCTTGTTCGGCAAGTCCTGAGAAATCTGCTGTGGACATGGCCACCTTCGGCTCCTATCGTTCGTTCGAACGAACAGAACTGGAGGGTAACCAGATGCGCATCACCGGATCAACCGTTCTGCTCACGGGTGTCACCGGCGGCATAGGCGCCGCCCTGGCCGCCGAACTCGCCGCGCGCGGCGCGCGGTTGATCCTCACGGGCCGCCGCGCCGACGCCCTCGAACCTCTTGTGAAGGCGTACGACGCCCGCGGAATCGTCGCCGATCTGGCTGACCCCGACGATGTCGAACGGCTCGCCCGCGAGGCGGCGGACACCGAGATCCTCATCGCCAACGCCGCCCTGCCGTCCAGCGGAGAGCTTCTCGACTACACCCCCGAGCAGATCGACCGCGCCCTCGCGGTCAACCTCCGTGCCCCGGCCATGCTGGCCCGCCTCCTCGCCCCGGCGATGGTCGAGGCTCGCCGGGGCCATCTCGCGTTCGTCGGTTCGATGTCGGGCAAGACGGCGACCAAGAGCTCCGCCCTCTACAACGCCACCAAGTTCGGTCTGCGGGGCTTCGCGCTCGCGCTGCGTCAGGACCTCCACGAGCACGGTGTCGGGGTCTCCCTCATCCAGCCCGGCTTCGTACGCGATGCGGGCATGTTCGCGGCGACCGGCGCCGAGGCACCGGCCGGACTGCGTACGGTCTCGCCGCGCCAGGTCGTCGCCGGTGTCGTCCGCTCCATCGAACAGGACCGGGCCGAAGTGAATGTCGCCCCGGTCGAGATGAAGGTCCTCACCGCGATCGGCGGCCAGTTCCCGGGCTTCTCCGAACGTGTCCAGCGGCGCGCGAACGGCACGGACCGCACGATCCGCCGGATCGTGGAGGCCCAGCGCGACAGCCGCTGACCGCCTAGGCCCTGTCCGGGCGATCTTCGAGGACCAGGCCGCGGCGTCAGATGCATGGGGTCTCCCCCGGCCCCCTGGGGCCGAGGGGACGCATCGCAAG
>NZ_JBSGZO010000327.1:0-9860 GCF_053611045.1 Streptomyces sp. NPDC054841
GACACGCCGCCCCCGGCCTCGATCAGGTGATCAGTCGTCGTATTCATCAGGTGACTCCTTCGGGGAGGAACACACCTGATTCATGACACTCCCACTCGCACGCGGCGGGTAACCACCCCGGCTGGTCGGCGACGAATGGTCGGGCCTGCTGAGGACGGATGTGGTGGTCAGTCCGAGAGCGGCCCTTCCATGACCTTGCTGATGAACTGGATCGGGCCCTCGCCCATGTTGGGGACGTAGGTCTTGGCGTTGTGCTTGCCGCCCTGGATCTCCCGCAGGCTGGTGTGGACGGGACCGGTGCCGTAGGTCGCGATGAACTTCTTCACGTTCGGCAGGGTCCGGGGATTGCTCTCGTTGGTTCCGACCTGGAAGGCGATGTAGACGTCAGGGCCCCCCTTGGCGATCAGCTCCTTCGCGAGGATCTTGGGGTTGTTGGCGTCCTTCTCCTTCTGGTGACCTTTCCACAAGCGGGAGTCCGGTTCGATGTCCGGACCGGAGGCGATCACGGCCTTGAACTTGTCGGGGTGCTTCAGCACGGCTTTCAGGCCCGCGAAGGCACCGGTGGAGGAGCCCATGAAAGCCCATCCGTCGCGTGACTTGATGGTGCGGAAGTTGGCCTTCATGAGGTCCGGGACGTCCTCGGTCAGCCAGGTTCCCATTTTGGGTTGATTCGGTATGTCGGAGCCGTCCCAGTACAAGCCCCCGTCATCCGGGGCCGGGTTGAGCACAGGCATGGCGAGGAGGAAGGGCTTGCTCTTGCCCTCCTGAGACCACGTGGCGATGCTCTCCTGCAGGCCGAGGTCGGTTCCCATCCAGTAGTTGTTGGGATAGCCAGCTCCGCCGGGAAGGGCGATCATCACCGGGAAGCCGCTGTTCGCGTACTTCGGGTCGAAGTACTCCTTGGGCGCCCAGACCCATACCTTGCCCTTGAACCCGGACTTCTTGCCATGCAGGGTCGTCACGGCGACATGGGTATCGTCGTCGAGCGTCATGGTGTTCTTGAACTCGGCCTTCGGTCCGGTCGGCATCGAGACTTTCGAGTTCTTCGAGTTCTTGCGCTGGCTACCGCCCGCGTTCGTGTCGAAGGAGACGGGTTCTCCCTTGTCCGTGAACGGCGGGATCTCGAAGTACACCGTCACCCCGGCGGCAACCGCGCCGAGCACGAGCATGGAGACACCCGCGGCGATCCAGCGCCTGGGCCTGCGGCGTGGCAGCGCGCGGTATCCCTCGGGCGGCAGGTCCGGCTGGTAGTAGGGCTCGTAGGGGCGCGTGTGGTCGTAGTCGTCACTGCGCCAATCGGCATCGTGCCGGTGGCCGTTCGAGGTCCGCGGCGGCGCCCCGTAGACGTCTGGGCCGTAATCCGGGCGGTAGAGAAACTGCGGGTTGTGCCACTGCCGGGGAGGGGACTGCTGGTCGTACTCGCCGGACGGCGATGGCGGGAACCCCGGGTACGGACGGTCGCCGCTGCGAGGCGTAGAGGACCCGTCGGGTGACGTCATGCGGAAAGCTCCGATCCAGGGGGCGCATGGTGATTCAGTGCCGTGCTTCTTCCGTAGGGGAGGACGGGGACTGGGCCGCACAGGTTCCTTGCGGGCCCGGGGCCGGAACAGGCGTACCGATGCATGGTCAGGGTCCGACGGGTGGGCTGTGTGCTTCCGGTGCTGTGTCGGAGCAGTTCGGCACCCGACTCCGCAGCGAAGGCCAGATCTGCCAGTCCCTCACCCTTTCCGTCCGATACGCCGACCGCACCACCACCAGCCGCAGCCGCACCCTCGCCGAACCGACCGCCCACTCGCCGGCCCTCGCCAACACCGCGTACGCGCTCTACGCCTCGCGCAGTCTCCAACGGGCCCGAGTCCGCGGCATTGCGCTACGCGCCGAAGCCCTGATCCCGGCCGAACGGGCCGTACGGCAGCTCACATTCGACCCGAGAGACGACAAGGCCCGCAGGATCGAAGCCGCCGCCGACCGCGCCCGAGCCCGCTTCGGACCCAACGCGGTCAAACCCGCTGTCCTGGCCGCCCCACGAACGCCCTGACATCAGAGGAAGAGCGACGACTGGAGCCCGACGGTGGCGCATCCTGGCGCTTCTATCACGACCCGAATGACGACTGGAAGGACAGCACCGCGCGGTGCGGACCCGGAGTCTCGAAGGCCTGCGCTATGTCATGTCTGGTTTTGTCGACGGGATCCGGGTTCTGGCACACATTCCGTAAACGATCTTCCGCGTCCGTCTCTCTGGTGCTGCCACTCCTTGGCGTCAGATGATTGGGCTATGTCTCATGCCGTGCACATCCACTACACGCACCTGCTGCGGAAGAGTCCGCTCGATCTGTGGGTGCGGCTGCGGAACCTGCTCAAGGAACAGTCGATCGACCCGGCGAGCTCCGTGCTCGTCGATCTCTTCCCTGACGGTGGAGACCACGAGTTCGGGCAGATCATTTCAGAGGAAGGCCGGGTCTATCGCTTCAGCCTCGTGTATGACCGCGATCGGCCCGGGAGTGTCCGGAGAGCGACCCTGAGCCAGTGGACCGACATCACCGACACTTGGCAGACCGAACCTCTCCGGCGGCAGACCGCAGATGCGTTTGTCTCGATGCTGCCCCCACGGAGGACGGAACTTCCTCAGGCGGAAGCCGCTCAGGTGGCATCGCTCCCCGCGAGCCCTCATCACTCACCAGCCTGAGCCAGCATCCTCACCGGGCGGCAGTGAGAAGTACCCGTTTGCAGAGGAGCGGGAGTTTGGCGCGGCCGAACATCTGGCGCTTGATCATTTTGATGTGGTTGACCCGGCCTTCGACGGCACCGGAGTTCCAGTGAGTGGCCAGGCCCTGGACGACGGCGTCCCAGTCCTTCTCCAGGCCGGTGGCGAAGGAATGGAGGCAGGGAAGTTCCTCAGCTCGCGCGCTGACGACCCAGTCCTTCAGATGCTGGCCGGTGCGGGAGGAGAGGATCTCGGCGAAGCTGCGGACGAGACGGTGGGCCGCCGCGAGCTCTGGGCAACGAGTAAGGACCTCGGTCAGCTGTTTGTCCCCACTCTCCGAGAGCCGGTCAGGGTGACGCATAATCCACCCGGTGACTTGCCGGACCCCTGGCGGCGCCGGCCTGACAACGCGGATACGGCGTCGGCGCCGCGGCCGCAGATAGTCACTGATGATTTGGTAGTTGCCTTGGTAGCCAAGCTTCTTGAGCTCTGCGTGCAGGTGAACGGCATTGGTGTGGCCCTTGGCCCAGCGCCTGTCCAGGTAGGGCAGCTTCGTCGCCGGGTCGATCGCCTGGGGCATGGTCGCCGACGGCTACCGCCCCGACCGCTTCGACGTCATCGGCGCGCTAATCTGCCTGGCCGGAATGGCCGTGATCATGTACGCGCCCCGCAGCCACTGACCGCCTTCACTCCACCTGGCCCCCCTGGCCGGGCTCTGCATCCGCCGCTGAGGGCCGGAACTGCGCGGGCAGCACGCGGACCACAGAGGCCCGCTCCGTCAGCTGCTGGCGCAGAGTCTGGTTCTCGACTGTGGCCTGGTGCAGGGCGCCGACGAGGGCTTCGACGTCGGCCTTCAGCTGGGCGATCTCTTCCGTATCGGCAGCCCGCAGTTCCTTGAGATTGCGGACCTGCTGACGCAGCCGTCGTTCGCTGTCCGGGGTGCCGCGCTTGGCGCGGACCCTGTCGTAGAAGTCGTTCTTCAGGTCGGTGTGCCGCCGGGTGAGGGCGTTGCGCGGGACGCCAGCCTCGGTGGCCAGGGCGACGATCGTCAGCGCACCGTTGGACCGCTCGGGTGTGCCGCCCAGGATGCGGTCTGACCCGCTTGCTACCCGTATTCGTGCCGAGAGCGAAGAGCACAAGCAGCAGCCCACGCCGCAGTACCGCCTTTGGCACGGCCTCGCGGGTGGCGACCGAGGTGAAGTCACCGGTGTAGCCGGTGGCGAACGGCCTCCTTGAGGATGTCGATCAGGTCGATGGTGCCCCAAGCTCGATCTCCGCCTTCAGCGCGACCAGGTTCTCCGGCTCCTCCTGCTTGCCCTGCAGGGAGACCTTGATCCACGGCTCGCCCAACGCCACGGAAATCAGTTCGCCCTGGATGTCGAGAGCGTGCCAGCAGCAAGAGCTTCGCCTGGACCGACTACCGCGGCCCGCGGACGGTCGCCCTCCAGCAACTCGGCCCGTCCGTACTCGCAGCACCGCATCCTGAACAATCTTCCTCATTTGATTCATGACCGTGGTTCGGGATGGTGCCGACAGAGCAGGCCGAACGAGGGTGTTGAGCTGTGCCGTTCGTCCCGCAAGAACGCCCCTTGAGGAGAAATCAAGCGGGAAGCTCACCATTGAGCACGGCAAGGCCGAGCCCCGTGACACGGTGTCGGACCATGCCCCCTTCCCGCCAGGTGACCAGCAGGCCTGCCTCCCGCAGGACAGCCGTGTGCCGACTGATCACCGGTAGCGACACCCCTGCGCGTGCGGCCAGCTGGGTGGTGGTTCCTGTACCCGCGGCTGCTTCCAGCACCGCTGCTCGCGTGCGGCCGAGCAGTGTGATCACTCGCTCACGAGGTGCGTGCGCCGTGCGGTTGCTGTTCGGCGTGAGCCAGCCCAGCCGTGGAGGCAGCGGATAGACAAGCACGGGAGGCCTGCTCGGATCCATCAAGGTGATCGGTTGGATCCGCAGGAAGAACGAAGGAACGAGTACCAGCCCTCGTCCTTCCAGGTGGACGTCCTGGTCGGCGTACACGGCAATCTCGAGCACGGGGGGCCGCCACACCATGCTCGGGTGCAGATCGGCGAGCAGCCGATCCGTACCGCCTGACAGGAGCGTCCGGGCACGTCGGTCCCGGTCGGCCATGACCTGACTGTGTATGAGGTCCTGGTAGGGCTCCAACGCCACGCGGCGATAGGCGGTCAGCGCTTCTCCCAGTTGCTTCAGCGCCCCGAAGTTCCCTGCGGCGAGCGCCTTCGCCCATCGAGTCAGAGGGGCCTCGGCAGCCAGACACGCCACGTCTGCCTGGAGCCTGGACCGGGGGGTCGACAGAAGCGCGTCGAGCTGAGTGTCGAAATCCGCATCGCCACGCCCAGGGGTGAGGAAGTCCGGGGAGTATCCCCAGGGACGGGCCAGGTCCGCCAGAAGCCGGGCACTGGGCGCATCAGCAGCCCGCGTCCTGCGTCTCCATTCGCCGAACGCCAGAGTGCCGGCACGGTCCTGCAGCATGTGCAGGCTGAGAAGCACATCCCACAGAGGGTCGGGCCGATCCGCCACGACGATCCGACGTAAGTCCTCGCCGGTGAAGTGAATGCGCAACATGGTCCCCCCTGCGCTCGTCTGCTTTCCGTCGTCAAGTGCACGCGCCACGTTGGCGGACAGACAACAGGGAACGGCGTCCGGGACATGTCCCGGACAGGCCTTGTCCGGCGCTGAGCCGGACATGCGGTCGGCCGAGTGCGCTCGGACGGCACGACCTGGGGGTGATCCGGGCGCTCTTCAGTGGTGATCACTCACTCTGAAGGGGGCTTGTGACCTGGAGGTTTGCAGGAGAAGGCAAACCGTGGAGGCGGCTGAGCGAGTCGGTCACAGTGGTGGTGGACGGGGACTGGAGCCCGTGTCCGCCGAGGATCCCCAAGGGAGTCACTTGTGCCAAGTACTCGAGCGCACCCGGCTCATGCTGCGCCAACGGCCGGCTCGACAACACTCAACCGATCCAGCACGGCCTCCCCCTTCGCTCGTCGCCGGTGGAGCGCCACGCTGTTCCTCTTCGTCTGCGTTGCGAGCGTCGGCGCGACGCAGGCCGCCCGCGCGGCGGTCCATACAGCACCCCCGACGTGCAGAACGAGCGTGACCTATACGACGGTTCACGGATCAACCACATCCCTTCCAGCGGCGGGAAGGGCTGTCAGCTGTCTGCTGGCGCGAGGCAACTCTTCACGCGCTGTCACAGTGCTGCAGCAGTCGCTGAACGCGTGCTACGACGCACGCCTGACCGCGGACGGGGTCTTCGGAGCCGGCACTCAGGCGGCGTTGCGGCGCGCGCAGGCCCAAGAGGGGCAACGGGCCGACGGAGTATACGGACCCCAAAGCCGGGACGCGCTCCAGTGGCGCGTCACTGGATTCGCTTGCGACCGGGTCAACGGCCCGGGCGGGCAGTAGCCAGAACTCACTCGGCGGAAGAGGAAGCATGCTGAAGCGTTTGATGACTGTAACGACAGCGGCCGTCATAGTCGCCACGGCGACGGTGACCCTGTCCGCACCCACTGCGGCGGCAGCGCCGGTCAGATGCTGCCGAAGGGTTCGGGGTAGATGAATTCGCCTTGCACGGACGAATCGTAGGCGGCCAGGGTGCGGATCTGGAACAGGTGCTCCCAGGCCGGTTCCTCGCCGACGATGCCGAAGTCAGTGCTCGGGCGGAAGCCGAACCGCCCGTAGAAGTCGGGATCGCCGAGGACAACCACCATCGGGACGTCGAGGGCGTCCGCCGCGGCGAGAGTGGCGTGGACCAGGGCCGTTCCGAAGCCGCGGCGGCGATGGTCGCAGTGAACACCGAGCAGGCTGAGGTTGGGGACTCGGGCGCGGGACCACCGGCCACGCCGAGGCGGCAGGCCACCAGCCCTCGACCGCGAGACCTACAAGCAGCGCAACACCGTCGAACGGTGCATCAACCGCTTGAAGCAGTCGCGGCATCGCCACCCGCTACGAGAAGACCGCCACCATCTACCTCGCCGGACTGCACGTCGCGGGCATCTTCCTCTGGTCCGCGAGATGAGGCCATCTCTCTGACGGCCCCCGCACACACGCCAGGTCGGTTGGAGGGTCACACTGCGTGGGTGCTGATCAGACGAGAAACCCCCGCCGACCTGGCCGCTGTCCGTGCGGTGACCATCGCCTCCTCCTACAAACCGCATGAGGAGGAACCTGTGGAGGTGATTCTGCGGGACGCATTGCAAAAGGGTGAAAACTGGATCCCTGCGCTCTCGCTGGTGGCCGAGGGCGGGGACGGCGCGATCATCGGCCATGCTCTGTGCACCTGGGGCCGAATCGGGTCTGCGGGGATGGGGATCACTGCTCGGATGCCGCGCTTGCGCAGGTGTTCGCGGATGGCGCGTGAGGAGTAGGCCTAATGGGACGCGAAGGCTGGTACGCGGGCCGCGATCATGGTCGCGGGTTCGCACCAGTTTTCCGGGCGCGGAGCAAGCCTTTGAGTATGCCCGGACCGTCGAGTCCTGTTGACAAGACGAGGTCGACTCCGCGCCCGGCAAGGACTCAAGGCGAGCGCAGACCATCTTGAAGAGCATCAAAGGTGGTCGTGATGGTGCAGGTCAGAGCGGTTTTCGTCGTACGTCCGCTGTCGGGCTCCCATGCGATTCGCTGTTCGTAGTCCGAGCCGGTTGCGTGGACCACCTCTCTGAACTGCCTGAGCCTCAGCTCCGAAGCAGACCGAGGGCCGCATTACCCGCTGGGGTTGCGAACGGCTGGTGGGATGACGTGCCTCGAGCACTTCCATTAGGGAGCACGCGCACCCTGCACAGGCTCTGACCTTGGAGAAGAGTCACGACACGGAGGGTGCAATGGAGATCACAGGGTTACCGAAACCCGTGTTCTGCGGGGTGGACTGGGCGGAGGATCATCACGACGTCGCGCTCGTCGACGCCAGCGGAACCCAACGGCTTCGGATCAGCGACGATGCCGCCGGATTCGCCCAGCTCACCATGTTGCTGGTAGAGCACGGAGACCATGCAGACGCTCCGATCCCCGTGGCGATCGAGACCTCTCGCGGGCTTCTCGTCGCATGTCTGCGGGCTTCTGGCAGGCCGGTCTTCGCGATCAACCCACTGGCGGTCGCACGCTATCGAGACCGTCACTCCGTCGCCCGGAAGAAGTCCGACGCCGTCGATGCCGCAGTGCTGGCGAACATCCTGCGGACAGACATGGCCGCCCACCGGCCCCTGCCCACAGACTCCGAGCTCGTCCAGGCCATTGCCGTGCTCGCCCGAGCCCAGCAGGACGCAGTCTGGGACCGAGGCCAGGCCCACAACAGGCTCCGCTCACAGCTGCGGGAGTTCTACCCGGCGATCCTGGATGCCTTCGCCCAGCACAAGCACGGATTGAACTCACGGGAGGCCCGCACCATCTTGGCTGCCGCCCCGACGCCGGCCAAGGCCGCCAGGCTGACACACCGACGCCTTCAGACACTGCTCAAGCAGGCAGGACGAGTCCGCGGCATCGAGGCCGAAGCAGACAGGATTCATGAGGTCTTCCAGCGCGACTACCTCCACCAGCTGCCCCAGGTCGAGGCCGCACTGGGCCGGCAGACAACGGCCCTGCTCAGACAGCTGAACACCGCCTGCCAGAACGCCGACGACCTGGAAGAAGGCACCGCACAGGCCTTTGAGCTTTCCGGGCCTTGGATCCTTAACCGGAGCCCGCGTCCTGGCCGAGATCGGCGACGACCGGACCCGGTTCGCGAACTCCGGCTCGCTCAAGGCCTACGCCGGAAGCGCCCCGGTCACCCGGGCCAGTGGCAAGAGCTGCGTCGTCATGAGCCGAAAGGTCAAGAACCAGCGGCTGGCGGCTGTCGGCCACGTGTGGGCCTTCGTCTCTCTCACCAGATCACCCGGCGCCAGAGCCCACTTCGACCGCCGCAGAGAAGCCGGCGACCGCCACGTCGCCGCTCAGCGCAACCTCTTCAACCGCTTCATGGGCATGCTCTTCCACTGTCTCCAACACGGCCAGCACTACGAGGAGACGAAAGCCTTCCCACCCCAACCACTGGAAGATCATTCCGCCATCGCGGCTTGACGCTTATCCGCGTGGGATGTCTTGTCGGCCAGGACCACATCCGGCCGGGTTGGGGGCCGTCCACGTCGGCGGGGAACGCGCAAGCGGGCCATCACGTGCGTGAAGGCGGGCGCATCACCGGCCTGTCCGGCGGTGAGCTTCGCCCTGCGGGTTTTGGTGTTGGTGAGCCATACTCCGAGTTTCACGGCGTGCTCCTGGCCGTCGACTACAACCCTCTCGACGTGGCCTCGTGGAACGCTCGTCTTGCCTTCCCGTTCCTTGTACTGTGCCAGGCCGCTATGCCCCGCTCGAACGCCCCAGAGACGCCCTTGGACTGCTTCGCGGGTGCTTCCTGGACGACCAGAGCGTGCCGTACGCCGCGCGAATCGCGAGGGTCGGGCACCTCGGCCAGACGCTCCAGCAGGCCCGGGATCTCCCCGGGTACGACCCCGGGATGCTCGCAGAGTTGGTCAAAGGCAAGCGGGATCGGCGATGACGCGTCGGCAGGCACGGTTCATTCGCCCGCGGTGTCCTCGGCCTCCCAGCGAAGCAGGTCGCCCGGCTGGCACTTGAGCACCTCACAGAGCGCGGCGAGCGTCGCAAAGCGCACCGCCTTGGCGCGGCCGTTCTTGAGTACCGCCAGGTTGGCGGGCGTGATCCCTACGCGGTCCGCGAGGTCGCCCACGGACATCTTCCGCCTGGCCAGCATCACGTCGATATCGACGGCGATCGGCATCAGATCACCTCGTCCAACTCGGCCTGCATCTGCGCCGCTTCGACGTCGCGGGCGACGGCCTGGGCGAGCAGCATCCGCAGCACGAGCACGATGAGCGCGACTCCCAGGATGGCCACGCCAATTCCGCCCATGATGAGGGTGACGCCCGGGTCGTTCCGCTGGCCGGGCGCATTCAGGGCCGTGACCGCGAACCACACGAGAGCAGCCGCGACGATCGCGCCGATGATGACGTCCACGTACCGGAAGGCGGCGTGGGAGAACACGGTTCCGCGTCGCACCATCGTTACCAGTCGCCATACACAGACCAGGGCGACCTGGGCCGTCCCGATGCCCAGGATCGTGATCACGCGCAGCGGGGTCAGCGGGAG
>NZ_JBSGZO010000328.1:0-9700 GCF_053611045.1 Streptomyces sp. NPDC054841
GGGCCCTTCCTCACAACTGCCTGCCGATGGCAGGCCCTACGTCCTGGGCGGCCGGACGCCCTGCGTCGTGCCGGACGACGTGCCGGACGTGGCGCCTCCGTCGGTGGTACCGCCGTCCGTGGTGCCACCGTCGGTCGTACCGCCGTCCGTGGTGCCTCCGTCGGTCGTACCGCCGTCCGTGGTGCCTCCGTTGGAGGTGCCCGTGGAGTCGCCCGGCCCGGTGGGCGGAGTGCCCGTCGGGGTGTTGTCCGGCGTACGGGTCGGCTTGTCCGGGCCCTTCGTCTTCGTCGGCTTGTCGTCCGGGCCCTTCGTCTTCTCGGTCTCCGAAGGCGTCACCGTCGGCGTCGACGTGGGCTCCTCCACCACGGACTCCGCGACCTCCAGGTCGAACTCCTCGTCCGAGCCGCCGCCGAGGGCGCCGGTCGTGTACTGCTGCCAGATCATGGCCGGGACGCCACCACCGTTGGCGCGGCCCTCGTTGACCGTGTCGGTCAGGGTGACCTGGTTGCCCTTGGGGTCCTCACCGAAGAGGCCGACGGCGGTGACGAGTTGGGGTGTGTAGCCCACGAACCACGCCGAGCGGTTGTTCTCCGAGGTACCGGTCTTGCCGGCCGCGAAGTAGTCGCCCCGCGCGTTCTGACCCGAGCCGCTCTTCACGACGCCGGTCATGGCCTGGGTCACGGTGTCCGCCGCCTCACGGCTGATCGCCTGCTCGCCGTCCGCCTCGTCCGTGTCGACCGTGCGGGCCATGTGCTCGGCTTTGGCCACGATCGACGGCGTGACCTTCTTGCCGTGGTTGTCGAGGGTCGCGTACACCCCGGCCATGTCCCACGGGGAGGCGCCCATCGTGCCGAGCGACATGGCGGGCCGCACCGGCCAGCCCTCGCCGTCCTTCATGCCGAGGCCGAGCGCGGTCTTCTTCACCTTGTCCGGTCCGACGTCCACGATCATCTGGGCGTAGACCGAGTTGATCGAGCTGTTCGTGGCTCGCTGGACGGTGACCTTGCCGTAGTCCCTGTCGTCCTCGTTCTCCGGCGCGAAGGGGGTGTCGCTGCCCTCGACCGGCCGCTTGCTGGTGCCGTCGTAGACGGTGTTCAGGCCGATCGGCTTGTCGTCCTGGGTCACCGACTCGTTCTGCAGGGCGGAGGCGAGCACGATGGGCTTGAAGGTGGAGGCGGGCTGGTAGTCGCGCCGGGTGGCGTTGGACAGCCAGTGCTCGGTCGCTCCGATGCCGCCGTACAGCGCGACGACCTTGCCGGTCTTCGGGTCGACGGAGGTCGCACCCGCCTGGACGGTCGCGTCGCGCTTGTCGCCCTTGCGGTCGAGCTTCTTCTCCAGCTGATCGTTGACGGCCTCGACGAGTTCCTTCTGGCGCTTCTTGTCGATGTTGAGCGTGATGGTCCAGCCGCCGGCCTTGATCTCCTCCTCGCTGATGTTGTGGCGCTCCAGCTCGGCGTTGGCCGCCTCGACGAGATAGCCGGTCTGGCCTCCCATGCCGGGGGCGGCCTTCGGGGGCTTGGGTACGGGGAACTTGAGGCCGGCACGCTCTGCGGAGTCCAGCCAGTCCTCCTCGACCATGTTGTTCAGGACGTAGTTCCAGCGCTCGGTGACCAGCTTCCTGCCGGTCGGGGAGGCGGCCGCCCAGTCGTACTGGCTCGGGGCCTGGAGCACGGCGGCGAGGTACGCGCCCTCCGCGACGTTGAGCTTCCCCGCGTCCTTGCCGTAGTACGCCTGCGCCGCGGCCTGGATGCCGTAGGCGCCGCGCCCGTAGTAGCTGGTGTTGATATAGCCCGCGAGGATCTCGTCCTTCTCGTTCTCGCGGTCCACCTTCAGGGAGATCACCAGCTCCTTGAGCTTGCGGGTGACCGTCTGGTCCTGGTTCAGGTAGTAGTTCTTGACGTACTGCTGGGTGATGGTCGAGCCACCCTGCTTGCCCTTGCCGGTAAGGGTGTTGAGGACACCACGGGCGGTGCCCTTGATGTCGACACCCGAGTCCTTGAAGAAGGTCTTGTTCTCGGCGGCGACGAACGTCATCTGAACCGGCTTCGGGATCTTCTCCAGGCCGACGATCTCGCGGTTGATCTCTCCGGTGCGGGCCAGGACGGTGCCGTCGCTGTACTTGTAGACGTTGCTCTGCATCGTCGCCTGGGCGTTGCCCTCCGGCACCGGCACGAGCAGATAGACCACGACGAACGCGCCCATCAGCAGCAGGCAGAGGGTGAAGAACGTGCCCAGCATCTTCTTCCAGGTGAAGAAGCGCCGTATGCCTCCGGCTTTCTTCGCCCGGCGCGCACCGCGCTGCCGGGCTTGTCGCGCTTCCGCTCGGCCCATCGCTCCGTTGCTCCGCTCTCTGTACCGCGTTCCGCGTGCTGCGTGCTGTGTTTCTGCGTTCTGCTGCTGCGTTGATCTTCGTCTAGTACGCCGGCGGTCGTCGCCAGATCAGCTCAGAAAGCTAACACCGCTCGTACAGACAAAGTTCAACCGATCCGGCCTTTTCCGGACGTGAGAATCAGCACCTGTCTCTAGGGAACCGACTCACGAGAGGTGCGCAGGGTTGCCGAGTCAGATAATGTGTAATCACATTGCTAGCTCAGACGGCCGTCGCGCACGGCCGCGAAACGGGGGACGGAACATGCCTGCGACCAGCAGATCCCTTCACGAGGACACGCCCGAGATGCCCGAGCCGCGGGTCCGGGAGTTCGCCGCGCACAGCATCGGCGGCGGCCTCGCTCTCCTGCTCGGACTCATCGGCGTGGCGGCCGGCGTCGCTCTGGTCGTGGCCGGCGCCACACAGAGCTCGGACGCGGCGAAGGTGGCCCTGGTCCTGGGCGGCATCGCCGTGGCGGTCGCGGCCCTCTTCGCGATGTCCGGGCTGAATATGGTGGCGCCGGGCGAGGCCCGGGTGGTCCAGCTCTTCGGCCGCTACCGCGGCACGATCCGCACGGACGGGCTGCGCTGGGTGAACCCGCTGACCTCGCGCGAGAAGATCTCGACCCGGGTACGCAACCACGAGACCGCGATCCTCAAGGTCAACGACGCGTACGGCAACCCGATCGAGCTGGCCGCCGTGGTGGTGTGGAAGGTAGAGGACACCGCACAGGCGCTGTTCGAGGTGGACGACTTCCTGGAGTTCGTGTCCACGCAGACCGAGGCGGCGGTCCGGCACATCGCGATCGAGTACCCCTACGACGCCCATGAAGAGGACGGGCTGTCGCTGCGCGGCAACGCCGAGGAGATCACCGAGAAGCTCGCGGCCGAACTGCACGCGCGCGGTGAGGCCGCGGGCGTCCACATCATCGAGTCCCGCTTCACGCATCTCGCCTACGCCCCGGAGATCGCCTCCGCGATGCTCCAGCGTCAGCAGGCGGGCGCGATGGTCGCCGCCCGCCGGCAGATCGTGGACGGTGCGGTCGGCATGGTGGAGGCCGCGCTGGCCCGGATCTCCGAGGAGGGCTTCGTGGAGCTGGACGACGAGCGCAAGGCGGCGATGGTGTCCAACCTGATGGTGGTGCTGTGCGGAGACCGCTCCGCCCAGCCGGTCCTCAACACGGGCACCCTCTACCAGTGACGCCCCCCGAGCGGAAGCAGGTACTGCTGCGGCTGGACCCGGCGGTGTACGAGGCCCTCGCCCGCTGGGCCTCCGACGAGCTGCGCAGCGCCAACGCGCAGATCGAGTTCCTGCTCCGACGGGCGTTGTCGGAGGCGGGACGGCTCCCGGGCAGCGTCAAGCCGATCCCCCGGCGGGGGCGGCCACCGAAGGTCCCACCAGGCCAGGCGGCTCCGCCGGGCCAGGAGCCTCCGCCCGGTCGGCAGCCCCCGGATCCCGCCGTTCCGAACCGTGACAATCGGCCCTGACCTGCGCGGACAGTCGCCCGAGAGCTAACTCTACACAGTGCGTATACACACGAGGTATACGCACTGTGTAGAGTCTTCGTCATGTCAATCGGTCACACGCTCCTCGGGCTCCTGGAGTCCGGACCCCGCCACGGTTACGACCTGAAGCGCACCTTCGACGAGAAGTTCGGCCACGACCGGCCGCTGCACTACGGACAGGTCTATTCGACGATGTCGCGGCTGCTGAAGAACGGCCTCGTCGAGGTCGACGGGATCGAGGCGGGAGGCGGCCCCGAGCGCAAGCGGTACGCGATCACCGAAGCCGGCATCACCGATGTCGCCCAGTGGCTCGCCACGCCCGAGAAGCCGGAGCCGTACCTCCAGTCGACCCTCTACACCAAGGTCGTCCTCGCGCTGCTCACCGGCCGCAGCGCAGCCGAACTGCTCGACACACAGCGCTCGGAGCACCTGCGGCTGATGCGCATCCTCACCGATCGCAAGCGCCGCGGCGACCTCGCCGACCAGCTCATCTGCGACCACGCGCTCTTCCACCTGGAGGCCGACCTGCGCTGGCTGGAGCTGGCCGCCGCCCGCCTCGACCAGCTCGCGAAGGCGGTGACCGCATGACCCCCGCCGGCTCCCTGCTCGTCGCGGACGACCTCCGCAAGGCGTACGGGCCCACCAACGCGCTGGACGGCGCCGAGTTCTCCATCCACCCCGGCGAGGTCGTCGCCGTCATGGGCCCCTCCG
Source organism: Streptomyces sp. NPDC054841 (assembly GCF_053611045.1). Lineage (NCBI taxonomy): Bacteria > Bacillati > Actinomycetota > Actinomycetes > Kitasatosporales > Streptomycetaceae > Streptomyces > Streptomyces sp. NPDC054841. The sequence goes on from NZ_JBSGZO010000328.1 coordinate 4,585, forward strand.
GCTCCGGCAAGTCGACGCTGCTGCACTGCCTTGCCGGGATCGTCACCCCCGACTCGGGCACCATCACCTACGACGGCCGTGAGCTGTCGGCGATGAACGACGCGGAGCGCAGCGCGCTGCGCCGCAGCGAGTTCGGTTTCGTCTTCCAGTTCGGCCAGCTCGTGCCCGAGCTGAGCTGCGTCGAGAACGTGGCGCTGCCGCTGCGGCTGAACGGCACCAAGCGCAAGGAGGCCGAGCGCACCGCCCTGCGGTGGATGGAGCGACTGGAGGTCGACGACCTCGCCGCCAAGCGCCCCGGTGAGGTCTCCGGCGGCCAGGGCCAGCGCGTCGCCGTGGCCCGTTCCCTGGTCACCGGCCCGCGGGTGCTGTTCGCCGACGAGCCGACCGGCGCGCTCGACTCCCTCAACGGCGAGCGGGTGATGGAGCTGCTCACGGAGGCCGCCCGGTCCGCGAACGCCGCCGTCGTCCTCGTCACGCACGAGGCTCGGGTGGCCGCGTACTCGGACCGCGAGATCGTCGTACGCGACGGCAGGTCCCGGGACATGGAGCGCGCCGTATGAGCGCCCGTGTCTGGGCGCGCGATCTGCTCATGGGCGCCAGGTTCGCGGTGAGCGGCGGCCGTGAGGGCTGGACCCGCACCCTGCTCACCGGCGTCGGCGTGGGGCTCGGCGTGGCGCTGCTGCTGGTCACGACCGCGATCCCGAGCGCGCTGGGCGGACGCGACGCACGCGCGAGCGCCCGCAGCGAGCACACCGCGCCGACCGCCGAGAAGGCCGGGCACGACACGCTGCTCGTCGCCGAGGTCGACACCCGCTACCGCGGCGAGGAGATCTACGGCAGGCTGCTGAGGCCGGAGGGCCCGGACGCGCCGGTTCCGCCCGGTCTGCGGTCCTTCCCGGCAGCGGGCGAGATGGCCGTGTCACCCGCGCTCGACAAGCTGCTCAAGTCCACGGACGGCAAGCTCCTGCGCGAGCGGCTGGACGGGAAGGTCACCGCGATCATCGGCGACCAGGGTCTGGTCGGGCCCTCCGAACTCGCCTACTACGCGGGCAGCGACACCCTGAAGCCGCTCGACGGGAAGGTCCCTCGGGTCACCGGCTTCGACAACTCCGCCGAGCCGGAGCCCCTGGACCCCGTACTCCTTCTCCTGATCACCTTGGTGTTCGTCGCCCTGCTGACACCCGTCGCCGTCTTCATCGCGGCCGCCGTGCGTTTCGGCGGCGAGCGCCGCGACCGACGTCTGGCCGCGCTGCGCCTGATCGGCGCCGACGGCCGGATGGCGCGCCGGATCGCGGCGGGAGAGGCGCTCGCCGGTTCCCTGGCCGGTCTGGTCCTCGGCACCGGGTTCTTCTTCGCGGTACGCCAGTCGGCGGCCGGAGTCGACCTGTACCGGCTGAGCGTCTTCCCCGGCGACCTCGACCCCACTCCGGGGCTCGCCGCGCTCGTCGGGCTCGCCGTGCCGGCCGCTGCCGTGGCGGTGACACTGTTCGCGCTGCGCAGTGTCGTGATCGAGCCGCTCGGAGTGGTCCGTACGGCCAAGCCCGCCCGCCGGCGCATCTGGTGGCGGCTGCTGCTGCCGCTGGCCGGACTCGCCCTGCTCTACCCGATGATCGGGCAGGGCAACGACAACGGGTACTTCAACCAGGCACAGGTCATCGGCGGTGTCGTGCTGCTGCTGATCGGGATCACGGCACTGCTGCCCTGGCTCGTCGAGACGGCCGTGGCCCGGCTCGGCGGTGGCGGAGTGTCCTGGCAACTGGCTGTCCGGCGGCTCCAGATGAGCAGCGGAAACGCTGCCCGGCTGGTCAACGGCATCGCCGTCGCGGTGGCCGGCGCGATCGCGCTGCAGATGATGTTCTCCGGCCTCGACGGCGCGTACACCAGGGACACCGGTGAGGACCCCTCACGCGCCGCGATCTCCGCGCTGGTTCCGCAGGGCAGCGAGGCCGCCACCCGGATCACCGCCGTCGCCGGGCAGATCGAGCAGGCCGACGGGGTTTCCAAGGCCGTCCCGCTGACCAGCGTCTCGATCGCGGCCACACCCGATTCGGAGCAGACGACCAGCCTCACCATCGGCACCTGTGCCGCGCTGCGTGAAGTGGCGCAGCTGCCCTCCTGCAAGGACGGCGACACCTTCGTCCTGCACGGCGGATACGACGACTCCGGAACGCAGTCGGTGGCGAAGCCCGGCCGCAAGCTCTACGCGGGGAACGTCTACGGCGACGAGGACGCGCCCCCGCCCGTCGCCTGGACGCTGCCCAGCACCGCCAAGCAGGTCGCGAGCCGTAAGGACCCGGCGGGAGTCAAGCAGAGCGGCGTCCTCACCACGCCCGGCGCTGCGCCCGGGGACGTCGGCGAGACGCGGTTCGCCACCATCTACGTCCAGTTGGAACCGAAGGTGCCGGACGCGATCGAGCACGCCCGGACGGCGATCCTGAAGGCCGACCCGTTGCTGACGACGATGCATCTCCAGGCCACCGAGCAGTCCAGCCGCTTCGCGTCGATCCGCACCGGGCTGTTCGTCGGGGCGACCTGCGTACTGCTGCTGATCGGGGCGAGCCTGCTGGTCTCCCAGCTGGAGCAGCTGCGCGAGCGCAAGAAGCTGCTGTCCGCGCTCGTCGCCTTCGGCACCCGGCGCTCGACTCTGAGCATGTCGGTGCTGTGGCAGACGGCGGTGCCGATCGCGCTCGGGCTGCTGCTCGCCACCGCGGTGGGTCTGGCCCTCGGCACCGTGCTGCTCAAGATGGCGGGCGCCCGGGTGTCCGTCGACTGGCTCTCGGTGGTCTCGATGTCCGGCGTCGGCGCCGGTGTCGTTCTCCTCGTGACCCTGCTCAGCCTGCCGCCGCTGTGGCGGCTGATGCGGCCCGAGGGTCTGCGCACGGAGTGAGTCAGCCGGTCACCACCCGCACCGGGAGGTCCGCCAGGGCCTCCCGGAGTGCGTCGGCGAACTCCTCGAACTCGCCCTGGCGGGCCGCCCCGGCACGCATCGCCAGGGCGATGCGGCGTGTGGGCGCCGGTTCCGCGAAGCAGCCGGTCACCAGGGCCGGGTTGCGTCCGGTCTCGACGTGGACCGCGGTGCGCGGAAGCAGCGTCACGCCGAGGCCGCCCGCGACCAGCTGGACCAGGGTGGACAGACCGGCCGCGGTCGTGGTGACCGGGGCGCCCTCCGTGCGGCCCGCTTCCCGGCAGACGTCGAGGGCCTGGTCACGCAGGCAGTGCCCCTCGTCGAGGAGGAGCAGCGGAAGCTCCTTCAGCGCGTCGCGCGGGATGTCGTGGCGCCCGCCGAGCCAGTGGTCGCCGTGCGTCACGAGCACGAAGTCCTCGTCGAAGAGGGGGAGTTCGGTCACTCCTGGCACCCCGAGCGGGACGGCGAGCAGCAGCAGGTCGAGCCGGCCCGCCGAGAGTCCCTCCAGCAGGGACGAGGTCTGCTCCTCGTGCACCTGGATGTCCAGCTCCGGATAGCGCTCGTGGACCAGCCGGAGCACGGTGGGCAGCAGATACGGTGCCACGGTCGGGATCACGCCGAGCCGGAGCACTCCGGTGAAGGGCGCCCGTACCGCCTCGGCCTCCTCCAGCAGCTCACCGACCGCGTCGAGGACCGCCTTCGCCCGGACCGCGAGCCGCTCCCCCGCGGGCGACAGCAGCACCTTCCGGGTCGTACGCTCCAGCAGCTGGACACCCAGTGCCTCCTCCAGCGCCGACACGGCGCCGGAGAGCGCGGGCTGACTCATCCCTATAGCGGCAGCAGCGTCCCGGAAGTGCAGATGCTCGGCCACGGCGGCGAAGGCACGCAGCTGCGCCAGACTGGGCTGCTTGCCCCGGTTCACCGTATTCGTTCCAGCAGTCATCGCCGCCACTGATAAGTACCTCCGATCACGATGACCCAGTCTAGCTATTTCCGTGATCAATGCACTCTGTGCCAGTCTGAGGGTCCGTCCAACCCCCGGAAGCCCTCACGAGGGGTACTTCCAATCTGCAAGGAGAGCGCGTGCTCACTGTTGGTGACCAGTTCCCCACGTTCGAACTGACCGCCTGCGTCTCGCTGGAGAGCGGCAAGGAATTCGAGCAGATCACCCACAAGTCCTACGAGGGCAAGTGGAAGGTCGTCTTCGCGTGGCCCAAGGACTTCACCTTCGTCTGCCCCACCGAGATCGCCGCGTTCGGCAAGCTGAACGAGGAGTTCGCCGACCGCGACGCCCAGATCCTCGGCTTCTCCGGCGACTCCGAGTTCGTCCACCACGCCTGGCGCAAGGACCACGACGACCTGCGTGACCTGCCCTTCCCGATGCTGGCCGACTCCAAGCACGAGCTGATGCGCGACCTGGGCATCGAGGGCGAGGACGGCTTCGCGCAGCGCGCCGTCTTCATCGTCGACCCGAACAACGAGATCCAGTTCACGATGGTGACCGCCGGCTCCGTCGGCCGTAACCCCAAGGAGGTCCTGCGGGTCCTCGACGCCCTGCAGACCGACGAGCTCTGCCCCTGCAACTGGACCAAGGGCGAGAACACCCTCGACCCGGTCAAGCTGCTGGCCGGTGAGTGAGCATGGCCCTCGATGAGCTGAAGTCCGCGCTGCCGGACTACGCCAAGGACCTGAAGCTGAACCTCGGTTCTGTGATCGGCAACAGCGAACTTCCGCAGCAGCAGCTGTGGGGCACGGTTCTGGCCTGCGCGATCGCCTCGCGCTCGCCGATCGTGCTGCGCGAGCTGGAGCCGGAGGCCAAGGCCAACCTCTCCGCCGAGGCGTACACGGCCGCCAAGTCGGCCGCCGCGATCATGGCGATGAACAACGTCTTCTACCGGACCCGGCACCTGCTGTCGGACCCCGAGTACGGGACGCTGCGCGCCGGTCTGCGGATGAACGTCATCGGCAACCCGGGCGTCGAGAAGATCGACTTCGAGCTGTGGTCGCTCGCGGTCTCCGCGATCAACGGCTGTGGCCAGTGCCTGGACTCGCACGAGCAGGTGCTGCGCAAGGCGGGCGTCGACCGTGACGTCATCCAGGAGGCCTTCAAGATCGCTTCGGTGATCCAGGCGGTCGGTACGACGCTTGAGGCGGAAGCCGTCATGGCGGGCTGACTCCGCGAGTTGTGACATGGGCGCCCCTGCCCGGCCG
>NZ_JBSGZO010000329.1:0-9689 GCF_053611045.1 Streptomyces sp. NPDC054841
AACGCAGCGTGGGGGCACCTCCCGTGCCCGAAGGGCTACGGGGGAGTGCGTGCCAGGCGTCGCGGGCCAGGCGGGACTTTCGCAACACGCCCTAGGGCCGCGCCGCCCGTGCCACCCGGGCGATCCGGCGCACATACCGACCGGTATGATCGCACGGCCATGCAGACAAATGCCACCTACACCAGTCTTGTCGCGGTCGGCGACTCGTTCACCGAGGGCATGTCCGACCTGCAGCCCGACGGCTCGTACCGGGGCTGGGCCGATGTCCTCGCCGCGCGGCTCGCGGGCCGCGCTCCGGATTTCCGGTACGCGAATCTCGCCGTGCGCGGCAAGCTCATCGGGCAGATCGTCGAGGAGCAGGTGGACCGCGCCGCGGCGATGAAGGCTGACGTGGTGACGCTCGTCGGCGGGCTCAACGACACCCTCCGCCCCAAGTGCGACATGGGCCGGGTGCGGGGACTGCTGGAGGAGGCCGTGGAGCGGCTGGCTCCGGCGTGCGGGCAGCTGGTGCTGATGCGCAGCCCGGGGCGCCAGGGTCCGGTCATGGAGCGGTTCCGTCCCCGCATGGAGGAGCTCTTCGACCACATCGACACCCTGGCGGCGCGCCACGGCGCGCTGGTGGTGGACCTGTACGGCGCCGAGGTGCTCGGGGACCAGCGGCTGTGGGACGTGGACCGGCTGCACCTGACCGCCGAGGGGCATCGCAGGGTCGCCGAGGCCGTGTGGCAGACGCTGGGCCTCGCCGCCGAGGAGGACTGGCGGGCGCCGCTGCCGCCGGCGGTGCGCCCGGGCTGGACGCAGCGGCGGACGGCCGATGCGCGGTTCGCCCGGCAGCATCTGGTTCCGTGGATCGGGCGGCGGCTCACCGGGCGCTCGTCGGGAGACGGCAGGCCGGCGAAGCGGCCCGAACTGCTGCCGTACGAGGCCACGGCCGCGACTGCGCCCGACGGCGAACTCTCTTAGGGCCTGTCCGGTGGATCTTGCCGGGGAGCGCCACTCCCTGCGACTCCGACGCGTACGGTCTCGTACGGTCTCGTGCGTCGCGCAGCTCTCGTAGCAAGCCACAAATCGGGGCGGGGCGCTGGCCTGCGTAAACCGCCAGTAGAATCCGTACACGTGACTGCAAAGCCTCGCATCCCCAACGTCCTGGCCGGCCGCTACGCCTCCGCGGAGCTCGCCGTCCTGTGGTCTCCCGAGCAGAAGGTGAAGCTGGAGCGTCAGCTCTGGCTGGCCGTGCTGCGTGCCCAGAAGGACCTCGGGATCGAGGTGCCCGACGCCGCTCTCGCCGACTACGAGCGCGTGCTCGACCAGGTCGACCTGGCCTCCATCGCGGAGCGCGAGAAGGTCACCCGGCACGATGTGAAGGCGCGTATCGAGGAGTTCAACGCCCTCGCCGGTCATGAGCACGTACACAAGGGCATGACCTCCCGCGACCTCACCGAGAACGTCGAGCAGTTGCAGATCCGCCTCTCGCTGGAGCTGATGCGGGACCGGACGGTCGCCGTTCTGACCCGTCTCGGGAAGCTGTCCGGTGAGTACGCGGAGCTGGTGATGGCCGGCCGCTCGCACAATGTCGCGGCGCAGGCCACGACGCTCGGCAAGCGCTTCGCGACGGCCGCGGACGAGCTGCTGGTCGCGTACGCCCGGCTGGAGGAGCTGCTCGGCCGCTACCCGCTGCGCGGCATCAAGGGCCCGGTCGGCACCGCCCAGGACATGCTCGACCTGCTCGGCGGGGACGCCGCCAAGCTCGCCGAGCTGGAGCAGCGCATCGCGGGCCACCTGGGCTTCGCGCACGCCTTCACGTCCGTCGGTCAGGTCTACCCGCGCTCGCTGGACTACGACGTCGTCACGGCGCTGGTGCAGCTCGCCGCCGCACCGTCCTCGCTGGCGAAGACGATCCGGCTGATGGCCGGTCACGAGCTGGTCACCGAGGGCTTCAAGCCCGGCCAGGTCGGCTCGTCCGCGATGCCGCACAAGATGAACACCCGCTCCTGCGAGCGCGTCAACGGCCTCATGGTGATCCTCCGCGGCTATGCCTCGATGACCGGTGAGCTGGCGGGCGACCAGTGGAACGAGGGCGACGTCTCCTGCTCGGTCGTGCGCCGGGTCGCGCTCCCGGACGCGTTCTTCGCGTTCGACGGTCTGCTGGAGACGTTCCTGACGGTGCTGGACGAGTTCGGCGCGTTCCCCGCGGTCGTCGCCCGCGAACTCGACCGCTACCTGCCCTTCCTCGCCACCACCAAGGTCCTGATGGGTGCGGTGCGCGCCGGTGTGGGCCGGGAGGTCGCCCACGAGGCCATCAAGGAGAATGCGGTCGCTTCCGCGCTGGCGATGCGGGAGCAGGGCGCCGAGCGCAACGCGCTGCTGGACAAGCTCGCCGCCGATGACCGCATTCCGCTGGACCGCGCCCAGCTCGACGCGCTGATGGCGGACAAGCTGTCCTTCACCGGCGCTGCGGGACAGCAGGTCGCCACGGTGGTGTCCCGGATCGAGGAGATCGCCAAGCAGCACCCGGAGGCCGCCGCGTACACGCCGGGGTCCATTCTCTGACCGGGGCAACCGGGATGGCCCGCTACACCGCCGCCGAGCTGGAGGCCGCCCGCGATCGCCTCGTCCCCGATGTGATCGCGGACGGTCTGTCCGTCCTGTTCTGCGGCATCAACCCCGGTCTGATGTCGGCGGTGACGGGCCACCACTTCGCCCGGCCCGGAAACCGCTTCTGGCCGGTGCTGCATCTGTCGGGCTTCACCCCGCGCCAGTTGAAGCCGTCCGAACAGGACGAACTTCTGGTGTACGGACTCGGCATCACCAATGTCGCGGCCCGTGCGACCGCCCGGGCCGACGAGCTCAGCGACGAGGAGTTCCGCGAGGGCGGCCGGATCCTCACCGAGAAGGTGGAGAGGCTGCGGCCGCGCTGGCTCGCTGTCGCCGGGGTCACGGCGTACCGCACGGCATTCGGCGACCGCTCGGCGCGCATCGGCCCACAGGAGCGGACGATCGGCGAGACCCGGATCTGGGCCCTGCCCAACCCCAGTGGGCTGAACGCCCACTGGACGGCGCAGACGATGGCCGAGGAGTACGGGCGGCTGCGGTCGGCCGCCGGGGCCTCGTCGGATTCCCCCGAATGCTCGGACTCCGCCGAGTCCTCGGACTTCGGCGAAACCCTCGGACTCCGCCGAACCCTCGGACTCCGGCGGGCCTAGGGCGGATCTATCTCGGTGACGACAGCGACGAGCTGGAACGGCAGCTCGGTGTCCCACTTCGAGACCCCGAGCACCACCCACTGACCGTCCACCTGCCAGAGATGCACGTCGGGCACCGAGTTGCTGAGCGTGCCCCACGGCTCCGGTATCTCCTCCCCTTCCTCGAAGGACCTGGCGAACACCGAATACAGGCTGAACACCTGAGGCCGCCCCCATCGCTCGCTGAGCAGCACCGCGAGAGCCTCACGCTCCGCTTCGTACTGCTCCCCGACGATCTCCATGCGCGACCGGTCCTCCCAGAACTCCTCGCTCGTGCTCAGCTCGGCCATGTGGTAGCCGGGACCGCTGTCGCCCACGTCCGACCGGCCGTACTCCGCGGGGAAGGGCCGGGAGCGCAGCCGATCGATGGTCGCCAGATGCCGTGCGATGGTCATGGATTCAGTAAACCTTCTCCCACTGACATGTGGCGGGGCGTCAGGCGTCCCGTCGGCGAACGCTCCACCCGCCCGCCAGCAGCGCGGCCGCCGTCCAGCACGCGGTCACCGCAAGGCCGCTCCACGGGCCGAGGGCTCCGTCGGGCGTCTGGTGGAGGACCGCCTGTCCCGCCTTGTCCGGGAGGAAGTCGGCGACCGTTCCCGACATGTCGCCGACCACGAACGACACGATGAGCAGGAAGGGCACCAGGACGCTCAGCGTGGCGACACCGCTGCGCAGCAGCGCGGCCAGGCCGGCCGCGAACAGGGCCATCAGTGCGAGGTAGACGCCGCAGCCCAGGGCACCGCGCAGGCCCTCGGCCCAGCCGATCCCGTCGGCCCGGTCCCCGAGCACCGCCTTGCCGACGGCCAGGCTGGCGAGGCCCGTGACCAGCCCGGCGGCGAGGGCCGGTGCGCCGACCGCGACCGCCTTGGCCGCGAACCACCGCCCCCGGTGCGGGACGGCGGCCAGCGAGACGCGCAGGGCGCCGCCCCGGAACTCGGACGAGACGGCCGTCGCGCCGAACGCGACCGCCGCGGTCTGCCCGAAGCTCACGCCGAAGAACGCCGTGAACAACGGGTCGAAGTCCGTTCCCTCGGGGTCGAGTCCGGCGAGCGCGGAGAAGGCCACGGTGGCGACGAGCACCGCGCACAGGGCGCCGACGAGCGACCGCAGCGTACGGATCTTGATCCACTCGGAGTGCAGGACGGGTGTGAACGCCATGGTCAGGCCTCCTGGGGCTGCGCGGGGGACGCGGTGAACTCGGCTTCCGGTGCCGTGAGGTCGAGGTAGGCCTGTTCCAGCGTGCCTTCCTCGGCGGCGAGTTCGAGGACGGGCACGCCCGAGCCCGACATGAGGCGGCCGATGTCCTCCACGCGCGCGTGGTGCACCGTCCACCCCCCGTCCCCGCCGTCGACGGCGTCGTAGCCGTGGCGGGCGAGGAGGCCCTTCAGCGCCTCGCCGTCCGTGGTGCGGACCCGGACGCGGGGCTGCACGCGCGCGTCGATGAACTCCCGCAGGGGGATGTCGGCGAGCAGGCGCCCGCGCCCGAGGACGACCAGGTGATCGGCGAAGGACGCGGTCTCGTTCATGAGGTGGCTGGAGACGAGGACGGCCCGGCCCTCGCGGGCGAGGCGGCGCAGCAACTCCCGGATCCAGATGATCCCTTCGGGGTCGAGGCCGTTGGACGGCTCGTCGAGGAGCACCACGGGCGGGTCGCCGAGGAGGGCAGCGGCGATGCCCAGACGCTGGCGCATCCCGAGGGAGTACGTCTTCACGCGGCGCCGTGCGACGGAGGCGAGCCCCGTCTCCTCCAGGACCTCGTCCACGCGGCGGACGGGGATGCGGTTGCTCACGGCGAGGGACATGAGGTGGTTTCGGGCGGTGCGTGACCCGTGCGCGGCCCCGGCGTCCAGGAGGGCACCCACGTGCCGCAGGGGTTCGTCGAGCGCGGTGTAGGGCCGGCCGCCGACCGTGGCGGTGCCGGAGGTGGGGCGGTCCAGGCCGAGGACGAGGCGGAAGGTGGTGGACTTCCCGGCGCCGTTGGGGCCGAGGAAGCCGGTGACGCGACCGGGCGGCACGCTGAACGTAAGGTGGTCCACGGCGCGCCGGGAGCCGTACTCCTTGGTGAGGTCTCGGATGTCGATGCTGGTCATGGGGCCAGCCTCGCGTCCGACGAGGGTCTTGTTCCTCCCCCGCGCGTGGAGATCGTCTCCCCCGCCCGGGGGAGGTCCGCTGTCGGAGGCGGCTGGCACGATGACGGAATGGTCCGCTTTCTGCGCCCGCTGCTGCGGGGGACGACGTACACACGGCTGTTGCACCTTTGGGTGCCCGTGCTGGTCGAGAGTGTCTGGATGTTCATCGACCCGGCGCGGCCGTGGGTCCCGGCGCTGCTGCTTCCGCCACTGGGGCTGATCCCGGCGGTGCGCCGGGGCGAAGGGGTGCAGGCGCAACTGCTGCTCACGCCCGGCGAGCGGGATCCGGGGTTCTCGGTGGCTCCGGCGACGGCCTGGCGGGACCGGCTTCGTACGGTGCTGTGGCTGGAGACGCGGATGGTGCTGGGGGTGCCGGCCGCGTTCGGCTGCGTCTGGCTGCCGATCCTCGCGATCGAGCTGGGCGCGACGACGTTCGGGGGCGTTCACGACGACATTCCGATCCTCGATCAGGCCGCACCGCACTGGTGGTACGCCCTGCTGGTCCCGCTCCCCCTCCTCGCGCTGTACGGACTCGTCGTCGGCCTGGGCGAGTTGGCCACCTTGCTCGCACGGCGGCTGCTCGGCCCGTCCGCCGCCGAGCGGCTCGCCGCCCTGGAGGAGCGCGCTGAGCAGTTGCTCGAACGCACCCGCCTCGCGCGCGAGTTGCACGACTCCATCGGTCACGCGCTGACGGTGGCCGTGGTGCAGGCGGGCGCGGCGCGGGCCGCGGGCGACCCGGAGTTCACGGACCGGGCCCTCAGTGCCATCGAGGAGACGGGGCGGGCGGCGCTGGAGGATCTTGAACGGGTGCTCGGGATCCTGCGCGAGCACGACCGCCCCGTGGGCAGCCGCCCGACGCTCACCGACGCCGTCCGGCTGCTGGAGTCGGCGCGTGCCTCGGGGGCCGAGGTGGACGCGGAGGTGTCCGGCCCGCTGGAGGCGGTGCCGGGACCGGTGTCCCGCGAGGGCTACCGCATCCTCCAGGAGTCGCTCACCAATGTGCTGCGGCACGCGGAGGGGGTGCCCGTGCGGGTGCGGATCGCGGTCGCGGACGGCGCCCTCGGACTGGAGGTCCGCAATCCGCTGACGGCGCAGATACCGGGGCCCGGCCGGGGCAGCGGGCTGCGCGGGATACGGGAGCGGGCGGCGCTGCTCGGCGGCCGGGCGCAGACCGGCCCGGACCGGGGGGACTGGCAGGTGCGCGTCGAACTGCCGCTCCGCTGACCGGTACCGGCCGGACGCCCGCGGACGGGCTGATGACCGGTACCGGCCGGACCCCTGTGGACGGGCCGATGACCGGTACCGGCCGCAACCCTGCGGACGGCGGGGGCTGTTGATCTACCCTGGCCGTATGCCGGTCACCGTTCTGCTCGTCGACGACGAACCCCTCGTCCGCGCGGGTCTGCGTGCCGTTCTGGAGGCGCAGCCCGACATCGAGGTCGTCGGGGAGGCGGCCGACGGCGCCTCGGTGATCCCGCTGGTGCGGCGACTGCGGCCCGACGTGGTGGCCATGGACGTGCGCATGCCGCTCCTGGACGGCATCGAGGCGACCCGTGCACTGCTGCGCACGGTCGAGCAGCCACCGAAGATCCTCGTCGTGACGACCTTCGAGAACGACGAGTACGTGTACGAGGCACTGCGGGCCGGTGCCGACGGGTTTCTGCTGAAGCGGTCCCGGCCCGCCGAGATCGTGAACGCCGTGCGCACCGTGGCCGAAGGAGAGTCGCTGCTCTTCCCGGCCGCGCTGCGTTCGCTCGTCGTGGGGCAGGCCGCCGCCCGCCCCGCGCCCTCCGCCGTGGAGCGGGCGGCGCTCACCGAGCGGGAGTCGGCAGTGCTGCGCCTGATGGCGAAGGGCCTGTCCAACGCGGAGATCGCCGCGGAGCTGATCGTCGGTACCGAAACGGTGAAGTCCCATGTCAGCGCCGTGCTGGCGAAGTTGGGTGCGCGGGACCGCACGCAAGCGGTGATCGCCGCGTACGAGTCCGGTTTCGTGGCTCCCGCCTGACCCCGGGCCCGGCCGGCCGGCGCTCGCCGCGCGCCGCCGCCATTGAGTACGATCCGCCCGACACGTGGACGAGCGGGAAGGACACACCGTGGGGCGGCTGACCGGCGGGGACCCGTCGCTTCTGCGGCGGATCAATTCCGCGGTGGTACTCCATGCGCTGCGGGGCGCCGATTCCCCCACGCTCACCGATCTGACCCGGATCACCGGATTGTCCCGGCCGACCGTCGAAGGCGTGCTGGAAGGGCTCATCGGTTCCGGGCTGGTGGTGGAGACCGGCCCCGAGGAGGGCGAGACCCGGCGGCAGGGGCGGCCGGCGCGCCGGTTCCGGTTCCGTGCCGAGGCCGGGCATCTGCTGGGAGTGGAGATCGGCCCGCACCGGGTCGCCGCGCTGCTGTCGGGGCTCGACGGCCGGATCATCGGCGCGGGATCCCGTGAGGTGGACGAGGCGGCGCCCGCGGACGAGCGGCTGGAGCGGGTCCGTACCGTGGTCGCCGATGTCCTGCGGCGTACCGGAGTCGCCCGCAGCTCGCTCCGCGCCGTCGGAGTCGGCACGCCCGGCATCGTCGAAGCAGACGGCACGGTACGCCTGGGCACGGCGCTGCCGGGCTGGACGGGGCTGGCCCTGGGTGAGCGGCTGAGGCGCTCGTTCCGCTGTCCGGTGCTGGTGGAGAACGACGCGAACGCGGCGGCGGTCGCCGAGCACTGGAAGGGTACGGCGACGGACTCGGACGACATCGTCTTCGTCCTGGCGGGGCTCAGTCCCGGCGCGGGCTCGCTGATCGGCGGGCGTCTGCACCGGGGCTACGGCGGGGCGGCGGGCGAGATCGGCGCACTGCATCTGCTGGGCCGGGAGGTCACTCCGGAGACGCTGCTGTCGACCACGGGCGAGCCGCTGCATCCGCTGGACGAGCAGGCAGTGGCGCGGGTGTTCGCACATGCCCGGCAGGGTGACGAGCGGGCGCGCGCCGCGCTCGACCGGTTCATCCAGCGGCTGGTGCACGACGTGGCGGCACTGGTGCTGGCGCTCGACCCGGAGCTGGTGGTGATCGGCGGCTGGGCGGCCGGGCTGGACGGCGTCCTCGATCCGCTGCGCGACGAGCTGTCCCGCTACTGCCTGCGGCCGCCCCGGGTGGCGCTTTCGATGCTCGGTGAGGCCGCGGTGGCGACCGGGGCGCTGCGGCTGGCGCTGGACCACGTCGAGGAGCAACTGTTCGCCGTCGAGGGAACGGTGACGGCCCGCCGCTGAACGCGACGGGCCGTACGGCGGAGCAGGGCGCTCAGGAGGCGCGGCGCTGCTGGGTGTCGTGGCGGATCTCCAGGTCGCCGGAGTCGCCGAAGGTCAGTCGGCAGGTGTCCGCGCGGTACGTCGCCACCGAGACGACGGCGGTGCGGCCCTGCGCGAAGTACCGGGTGGTGACGACGAGGACGGGGGCGCCCGGGAGGCGGTCCAGTTCCTTCGCGTCGTCGGCGCGCGCGGAGCCGAGCTCCACAGCGCGGTCCTGGCCCTCCAGAGCCGGACGCTGCAGCTCACGCAGGACTCCGCGGGCGCGAGCCGCGCCGGCGGGGGCATCGATGGCGGACAGCTCGGGCACGGAGCCGGACGGGATGTAGAGCAGCTCGGTGGCGACCGGCTGGCCGTGTGTCACCAGCATCCGGCGCACGATGTGGACTTCCTCGTCGCCGTCGGTGCCCAGCACGCGGCCCACGGCGGCGGGCGGGACGCCGGTCGTGCAGTCGAGGGCCTGCCAGGCGTCCTCGGGGGTACCTGGCCAGTCCTGCGGGGAGGTGGAGACGTCGACGCCCATGCGGGGCGGCGCGACCGTGGTGCCGACACCGCGGCGGCGCTGCAACCGGCCCTCCAGCTCCAGCTGTTCGAGCGCCTGGCGGAGGGTGGCCCGGGCGACTCCGAAGCGGGCGGCCAGCTCGCGCTCGTTGGGCAGGATCTCCCCGACCGAGAAGTCGGAGTCGAGCGCCTCACCGATCACGGTCTTGAGGTGCCAGTACTTCGGCTCCGGCACCGTCTCCAGTTGCGTGGTCCCCACCCTGTCCTCCGCAATCACCGTGGCCCCGGCGGCTTTCCGTGCCCTTGTTTATTAAAGGTTCCTGCACTAACGCTGCGACCATAGGACGGCGCACAGGCTTGGTCAAGACCAATCCTCCTGCGCCGAGCCATGGAATCACCCTCTGCCACGGAGCGTTCACGGAAGGTTCGTGCTGTGGCGAAAAACAGCGGCCCCGCCGACACCCGGTGGCTGCACTGGGTCAACCCCCGCACCGCCTGGGCGGTCCACGCGATGGGGACCGGCATGTTCG
>NZ_JBSGZO010000330.1:0-9688 GCF_053611045.1 Streptomyces sp. NPDC054841
GTGCTCTCAGTGTGCGCGGACTCCGGCGACGACCCGCTCCCGCAGCGCCGTACGGTCCGGCTTGCCCGCGGGCGTCATCGGCAGCTCCGCCACCACCAGCAGATGCTCCGGGTGCTTGCGGCGCTCGAGCCCGCGCGCGGTCAGATGCGCACACAGCTCGTCAAGTGTGGGGATCCGACGCCCCCGGGGTACGACGCACGCGGCGAGCCGCTCGCCCATCAGCGCGTCCGCCGCGCCGACGCACACCACGTCCCGGACCGCCGGATGCGTCGCGAGCTCCCGCTCCACCTCGGCCGGGCTGATGTTGGCGCCACCGCGGATGACCACGTCCTTGAGGCGCCCCACGACATGGAGCATGCCCTCCTCGTCCAGCAGGCCGAGGTCGCCGGTGCGCACCCAGCCGTCGGGGGTGCGGTAGCGGGTGTTCAGTTCGGGTGCGCCGACGTAGCAGAGCGGGGTCATCGGGCCCCTCGCGATGATCTCGCCGGTACGACAGGGAGGCACGTCCGCCATATCGGGCCCCACGATGCGGATGCCGGCGACGAGGGGGTCGGGGCGCCCGGCCAGTACGCCCTGCCCCGATGATGCGCGTACGGTCTCTCCGTCGAGACCTGTATGGCAGTTCACGCCGTCCGCCGACCCGTACAGGTTCACGACCGGGCAGCCGAATGCGCGCTGGGCGTCCGCCGCGGTCACCGCGTCCAGCGGGGCGCCGCCGAGGACCAGCGCCGTCGGCGCCGGGAGCTCCTCGCCGGTGCCGTCGAGATGGTCGAGCATCATGCGGATCATCGTGGGCACGCCCAGGACGTGCGTCGGCCGGTGCTCCCTGATCGCCTCGACCGCCGCCTCCGGTGTGAAACGGTCGAGCAGGATCAGGGTGCCCCCGTGCCGGGCGAGGGTGACCGCGGTGCCGTTGGAGCCGAAGGCGGTGGCCAGCGGCACGAGGAACAGACACCGCGGCGGGGTTCTCTCCGGCAGGAGCGAGGCGAGGAAGTTGCCCCGGCCGCCGGCCAGCGCGTTGTGCGAGTACGCGACCATCTTCGGCTCCGCCTCCGAGCCGGAGGAGACCAGGATGCGGGCCGCGCCGTCGGGGTCGGGCCGCGCGGCACCGAACCCGCTCGCGTCCGTACGCAGCAGCGCGGAGAACGACAGGGCGCCGTCGGGGATGTCACCGGGCCCGGCCGCGATCACGGTGCGCAGAGCGGGCAGCCGGTGCGCGAGCGCGGCCAGTTCGGCGGCATGCCCGCAGCCACGGTGCTCGACGGCGGCGATGACGGCCACCGCCTCCGAGCGCCGCAGCAGACTCTCGGCCTCCCGGCCGCCGCGGCCCACGGGGAACGGCAGGGCGACGGCGCCGAGCGCGGCGAGTGCGAGATCTGCGATGACGGCGTTCCGCCCGCTGGGCAGCTGTACGCCGACCACCTCACCCGCGCGTATGCCGGCCTCGGCGAGACCGGCGGCCAGACATCGCACCTTACGGTCGAGCGCGGTGTAACAGAGCGGCCCTTTGGCGTCGATCACGGCGGTGCGGTGGATCTCGGTGAACCGGTGGGCGCGGAAGAGGCTGTAGAGGTCGAGGTCGGGATAGCTGCCGTCGGCGGCCCATGAACGGCGCAGCTCGGCGGGGAGCAGATCACGCAGCGCGGCGGTCATACGAAGCTCCAGGGGGAAGGGACGACGGGGGCGCCGTGCGTGTCGCGGGTGATGTCGGAGGCGAACCGGGGGGCGGAGAGAAGGCCGGGCCCGCGGGGCGAGGTGCTGGCGCCCGTGCTGGTGCCGGTGGTGTCAGTGGCGGCGTCCGCCTGGGTCGCTGCGGATGGTGTGGTCACTGCGGTCGCTTCGGATGGTGTGGTCGCTCGGGATGGTGCGGTCGGTGCGGTCGGTGCGGTCGGTGCGGTCGGTGCGGTCGGTGCCGACGGTGCGGTCGGCTCGGCCGGGAGCGGCGGCGTGTTCGGGTACGCCGGGGCCGTCACGTCCGTGACCGCCGTCGCCGCGAGGCCGTGCGCACGCAGCAGTTCGATGCCCTGGGCGGTCGTCAGCGCGCCCACGTCGTACGCCGATGCCGCGGCGGCGCACGCGTCGGACGGTGCGATCCAGCCGTCGGCGGCGCGCAGGGGGCGGCGGAAACCGGCCGGGTGGCGTGCCGCGCGTCCGGCGGTGAGCCGGGCCAGGGCGGGCGCCGTGAGGAGTTCGGCCGCGCCCAGCAGGGAGGAGTCGGCGCGCACGCCGTGCCCGGTGCGCTCACGCAGCAGGAGCGCGGCGAGGACCGCCTCCGCGCCGAGCAGACCGCCCAGGACGTCGAGCAGGGTCATCAGTGAGGGGACCGGCGGCTCGTCGGCGGGGCGTACGGCCTCGCCGACGCCCGTGCGTGCCTGCACCATGAAGTCGGTGGCCATGGGCGCGTCCGGCAGCCGTCCCGCCCAGCCACCCGTGTACGCGTAGACCAGCGCCGGGTTCACCGCCGCCAGGTCCTCGTGGTCGAGCCCGAGTTGAGCCGCCTTGCCCGGAGCCCAGTTGTGCAGGAACACATCGGCCTCCGCGGCCAGCGCCCGCAGAACGGCCCGGCCCGTTGCCGACTTGATGTCGGCCTCGACGGCTCGCTTCCCGCGGTTGAGCGCGAGCCAGCGGGCGGACACTCCGGAACACGCCGGCGGCATACCGCGCAACGGGTCGCCACCGGGCGGCTCGACGCGCACCACGTCCGCCCCGAGCAGTCCGAGCAGATGCGCGGCGAGCGGTGCCTGGATACGGCGCCCGGCCTCCAGCACGGTGAGCCCGGCGAGAGGCAGCTCCCGCGCGGCGGGCGGGAGCGGGAGGGCGGACGGGACAGAGCCGGAGCCGTACGGCGTCAGCGTCCACGGCGGCCCGCCCGGGATGTCGTACGAGGACAGCGGCCGCAGCGCGCAGACCTCGGCGCCGGAGCCGGCCGCCGCCTGCCGTATCCGCTGCCACGGATGCGTACGGGCCGTGCTGTGCAGGGCGTCGGGGAAGGGCGCACAGGCCGTCGCGTACCGGAACTGGAAGGGACGCCAGCCCGCCCGTACCGCGTCCTCCGGGGCGTCCAGCGACCGCCAGAACATCGCCCAGGCGCCGGGGTCGAGCGTCTCCAGCTCGAAGACCGTGCCGTCGCAGGACGTGAACGGCGGCCCGCCGGGCGAGAGTACGGCCGCCTCGGGCTCCTCCGCCCCGGCGGCGGCCAGATACTGGGACACCGTCAGCAGCCCCGCCCGGTCCACGGAAGTCGCCACCCCGGTGACGTTCCGGCCGCGCGCCTGGCCGACGAGCGCGGCGAGCACACCCTGCACGGTGAGGACGGCGGCGGCGGTGGACGCGTAGTCCGCCGCGAGTCCGCGCGGGGCGCCGTCCCTGCGGCCGTGCACCGCCATGATCCCGGTCGCGGCCTGGGCGGTGGCCTCGTCGGTGATGTCGGCGGAGCGGACCGGATCGGCCCAGGTCATGCGAGCCGTGACGGGCGCGAAGCCAGGGCCTTCGACGGTGAGCGCGGAACCAGGGCCTTCGACGGTGAGCGCGGAGCCGGAGGCCGTCACTTCGCCGTCGGCTCCCGCCTTCGGCTCCGGCTCCGGCCGCGGCTGCGACCCCGCGCCGAGCAGCCGCAGATGCCCGGCGACGAGCTCCGCGCAGGCACGCGGCCCCGACGGGTCTTCCGGTCCCTGCCGCGTACGAAGGCCATCAAGCGGCTGAGCCCGCCGAGTGGTCGCTGGTGACGCCATGCGTCGCTTCTCCTCTCCTCACGGGAACCCGGGAGCACACGCACCCGACCAGTTCCACGGGACAGGCAGTCGGACAGCTGTTCCCCTTGGTTCCCGGACGGTTGGAGTGATGTACGTGCGCAGGGTGACGGACGAGGAGCGCGGACTGCCTGAGTGCCCGCACGATGTACGGGACGTACGGGACCGCGTGGCCGGGTACGTGAGCGAACAGGTCATGCCGCACGAGCCGGAACTGGACGCGGGCGGCCCGGCGGCCGCAGCGACCCTGCGCGAACTCCAGGACGGCGCCCGCCGCGCCGGACTCTGGGCACTGCCTCTGCCCGTCGAACTGGGCGGCCAGGGGCTCCCGTTGGCCTCGTACGCGCATGTCGCCGAGGCGGAAGGGGCCAGCGACCACGGGCCGTCCGTGCTGGGCTCCGCCCCCCTCCTGGACGTGCTCATGCTCACCCGGCACGGCACGTCCCACGTGCGCGAGCGGTACCCGAAGCGGCTGACCGCCGGGGAGCTGCGCACCTGCTATGCGATGACGGAGCCCGAAACCCCGGGCACGGACCCGTTCCTGACCGCCACCACGGCCGTACGCCGGCCCGGCGGCTGGACCGTGAGCGGGCGGAAATGGTTCGTCACGGGAGCGGGCAGCGCCGACCTGGTGACCGTACTGGCCCGGACGGACGGCTCGCCCGGTGACCGCTCGGGCCTCTCCCTCCTCCTCGTCCCCACCAGCTCGCCCGGCTTCCGCGTCGTCCGCGAACTGCCCGTGCTCGGCGCGGGCGGCCAGTTCGAGATCGAGCTCGACGGGGTGTCCGTCCCTGACGACCACGTGTTGGGCACACCGGGCCAGGCCCTCGACATCGCGGCCGAGCGTCTCCAGCTCGGCCGGACCCTGCGCTGTCTGCGCTGGCTCGGCCAGGCGCGGCGCGCGTACGCACTCATGCGCGAGCGGGCGGTCGCACGCACCCGGTCGAAGGGACAACTCGCCCAGCTCCAGCTGGTCCAGCAGCACGTCTTCGACGCCCTGCTCGCGCTGCGTACGACACGCCCCCTCGTGTACGAGGCGGTCGCGCGGATCGCCGCCGGCCGTGACGCGCATGTGGAGGTGGGCCTCGCAAAGGTCGCCGCCGCACGCATGCTGCACCAGGTCGCGGACGCGGCCGTCCAGGTCCACGGTGCGGCGGGCCTCGGGCCGGACACGGCGCTGCCCGCTCTGCTGCGCACGGGCCGGACGGCCCGGATCCTCGACGGTCCCGACGAACTCCACATCACGTCCGTGGCGCGCAGGGTCCTGCGAGAGCCGTGACGGGACGGCAGGCTTCGTCACGTGGTCAGGCGGCGTGGACGTCCACGAGGCCCGTCAGCGCGGCGAGTCCGTACGCGAAGAAGAAGGATCCCCAGACGAGCTCGTGGCGAACTGCGATGCCGTCCGCGGTGCCGTCCGCAGCGCCGCCGCCGGCGTCGTAGCAGCCGTCCAGCAGTCGGCCGTCCGTGGTCGTGTGCACCGTGGCGAGCCGTCGGAGGATGTCCGCCGCGCGGGACTTCAGCAGCTGCCTGGCGGCGGGCGCGTAGGGCTCGTCGGCGGACCCGGCGGACCCGGCAGACCAGGCCGGCGCGTAGGGCTCGTAGGGCTTGTCGGCGAGCTTGAGCAGGGCGACCGCGGTGATGGCCGCTGCGGAGGTGTCCAGAGGTCCGTCGGGCCGTGCCGAGTCCGCGGGCGGGACCAGCGGCGCGGACGGGTCCACCGCGGCCGCGACCAGCCTCGCGAGAGCGGGATGACAGGCCGTTCCGCCGAGGTGCCACAGCCCGTCGGCCGCCGCGAGCAACAGCCATGCCCGGCCCCGGCTCCACCCCGGGGCGGGCTCCGGCAGCGGGGACCAGGCCTCCTCCTGCGGGCTGAACTCCCAGGCGGAATACGGTGATTGATTGCAGAGGTCCAGATGCCGCCCCAGATGCGATGCGGCGGCGGCCCGCCCTTCCGGTCCGGCGCAGGCCAGCAGCTGTACGACTCCGGGGACGGCGTCCGCCCGCGCCCGCAGCCGCGGCCCGCCGAACGCCTCGCCCCAGGGCACGAGGCCCAGTTCCCGGTCGAAGTCCTGCAGGAGAGCTGCGGCCCCACGCCGCCGCAGAACGTGGGCGTGGCCGCCGGGTGTTCCGCCCGGCCGGCGCGGGTCGGCGCCGGGCGGGGGCTCCGCCGCGGAGTCCGAACCCGGGTGGTGCGTCCGACCGTGCGTCCGGCTGGTCGGAAGTGGGCTGTTCGGAGACGGGCCGTCCGGAGACGAAGCGTTCGGAGAGGGGCCGTTCGGAGAGGGGCTGTTCGCGCCGGCCTGGGCTTCGGAACCGGCGGTTGCGGGCGGCGGGGCGAGTGCCGTGCCGTACCAGAGGATCAGACCGCGGGTCGCGGTGTCCGACGTCAGCCACGGTTCCAGGCGAAGCGTGCACTCCTGGGCCGCGGTGGTGTCCGCCGGGGTGCCGGTGTGCAGGGCTCGCAGCCACAGCAGCCCGGCCCAGAAACCTCCCGTCCAGGATCCGCGGGCCGTGGTGGTCCAGCGGGCGCTCGTCGGATCGGCGTGGAGGGGGAAGCGGTCGCCGGTCTCGGCGCGGGTGCGGGCGACCCTCGCCAGGACGGCCTCCAGGGCCGGGTCGGCCCAGTCATGACCACCGTTCATTCCAGGCCGCCGTCTCGTTCCAGGCCGTCTCATTCTCGGCCGTCTCGTTCCTGGCCGCCGCGTGTGCCGTCCCGTACCGCCCACACCACCGCCACGACCGCCGCACCCGCGAACTCCGCGGCGACCAGCAGCCAGCCCGTGGTCCAGCGGCCGTCCGCGGCCAGCAGGCCGAACAGCGGCGGCGCCAGGGCGAAGCCGGCGAAGAAGCCGGCTGAGACGAGCGCGGAGTCCTGACCCGCCCGGCCGGGCGCGGAACGCTGCATGACCAGCACCATGGAGACGGCGTTGGCGGACACCGCGAACACGCCGACGGCCACCGCCGCCGCCCAGACGAGGGCCGGCAACCGCGAGGAAGCGGCCAGGACGAGTGCCGCCGCGACGGCGCCGAGCGCCAGCAGCCCGGGCAGCCGGCGGGCACGTCCCGGCGCGCCGGCGACCTTCGACCAGCCGATGCGGCCCGCGATGCCCGCGCAGCCGAGCACCGCCACGAGCGCGGCGGCCGGTGTGGCGGAGAGCCGGAGATGCTTCGTGCCGTAGAGCGCGAGATAGGTGTTCACGGAGGCGATGCCGCCGCCGAGCAGCAGCGAGAAGAACAGCAGCCAGGCCACGGTGCCACGGGGGACCAGGGAGGATCGCGGCCCGGAGGCCGGCGGAGCCGGATCGGGCGGCAGGGCCTGCGCCGACCACGCGGCCGCGGCCACCGCCGTGGCGGCCGCCGTCCAGACCGCCGCCCGCCATCCGGCCACCGCGGCCAGCCCCGCCAGCGGCAGCCCCGCGACGAACGCGCCCAGCTGCACGCCCGACTGCTTCATCCCGGTGACCGGCCCGCGCCGCTCGGGCGGCACGGCGGCCAGAATCGCCTTGTTCGTCGCCGGGTTGGCGAGCGCCTGCGGCAGGCCGCCGAGCGCCACCGCCCCGAGCAGCAGTCCCGCACCGGACGCCGAACCGATCAGTGCCAGTGCGATCGCCGTCACCAGCAGCAGGGCGACCAGGCTGCGCCTCGGGCCCACGCGGTCCACCAACCGCCCGCCCAGCGGGGAGAGGAGAGCCGCGGCGCCGAAGCCGACCGTCGTCGTCAGGCCCAGCACGGTGGGGGAGATGCCGAGGGCGTCCACCAGCCGCGGGCCCAGCGCACCGAGCAGGAACAGCTGCATCATCGAGAAGGCCATGGCGCAGGTCAGCAGCGCCGTCAGCGGCGCCCCGGCCTCACCGCCACCCGCGCTGGGCGGACCGGCGCCCTGTATGGTCCCCGGTTCGGTCCCCACATGCCCTCCGTTGCCGTTTCCTGTTGCCGTGTCCCGCGCTGCCTGACGGGGCAGGACGGAGCCTGATGAGGCCCCGTCAGGAGTCGTGCCGGCGGGCGGGCGAGTTCCCCTGGAGCGTTGTGTGCTGTGTCACAGTTGATCAACTGAGGTGCACGCGGCGCCTTTTCCGTAACCGGCGGGTGAAATCCGTTGAGCGGATGCAAGGATGAGGCCGCCATGACGACAGGGCGATGTACGCGAGCGATTCGGGCCGTGATGTTCGCGGCCGTCTGCGCGCTGCTCACGGCCCTGGGGCATGCCGTCATGTCCGACACCGCGGTTCCGTTGGGAGCCGTGGCGGGCGGGCTCGTCCTGACGGCCGCCGGAGCCTGGGGGCTCGCCCGGCGCGAACGCGGCCCCCTCCTGGTCACATCGGCCGCGGTGGCGGCGCAGGCACTGCTGCACGCCGGTTTCTCACTCGCTCAGGCAGCGGCCCGTCCGGTGCTGCCCGGCGGTCCGTCGCTGGCCCGGCAGTGGGCGCAATATGTCACATGTGGCACGGTGCAGGCACCCGCCCGCGCCGCCGTGGACGGCCACGGCACGGACGGCCTCGGCATAGGCGGCCACGGCATGGACGGCCACGAGGCAGTCCATCACCACATGGCCGGTCCGGCCGATGGCATGACCGGCATGGCTCACGACATGACCGGCGTGGCCCATGACATGACCGGCGTGGCCCACGACATCACCGGCATGACCGCCGATATGGCCGGCATGGCCCACGACATCGCGGCCACCGGCCAGCACATGGCAGGCATGTCGCCCCTCGGCATGCTCGCGGCGCACGCGCTGGCCGCTCTCCTGTCCGGGCTGTGGCTCGCCCAGGGAGAGCGGGCCGCGACGCGTGTCCGTGCCGCCACCCGCCTGCGCGGTGCCTTCCGCGTACTGGGCGGCTTCGCCGGCCGGCTCGCCGTATCCCTGCGGCTCCTGTTGCTCCGCCTGCCCGCGCTCCCGCACCGCCCCCGCCGTCCGCGCCGCCGCCGGGACGATGGCGCACGCGCTCCGCGCCGGCAGCTGCTCGTCTTCGCCATCACCTCACGAGGGCCTCCTGTCGTACCCGCTGTCCTCTGACAGCCGGCTCCCCCCGGCCCCGCCCGAAGGCGCGGCCGTACGACACGAGTACCGGCCGTGCGTCCCACCGCGCGCCGGAATCCCTGAACACCGAGAGGGACATGAGGCGATGACGTCTGCCCTGCCCTGCCCGCCCCGTGGAACCGAGCACCACCCCCGAATACACGGCGACGAGGCCGTCACCAACTGGGCCCTGGACGCCCGCCGTGGCGACCCCGAAGCGGTGGAACGCTTCGTCCGGGCGCTGCACCGTGACGTATGGCGGTACGTGGCGTACCTGAGCGCCGATCCCCAGTCCGCCGACGATCTGACCCAGGACACCTTCCTGCGGGCGCTGCGCAGCCTGCACCGTTTCGAGGGGCGCTCGTCGGCACGCACCTGGCTGCTGACCATCGCGCGCAGGACCGTCGTCGACAGCCTGCGCCACGCGGCCGCCCGGCCCCGGCCCGCGGACACCGCCGACTGGCAGACGGCTGTCGAACACGCACAGCCGCGCGGCCTGCCCGGCTTCGAGGAAGGCGTGGCGCTGACCGAACTGCTCGCGGCGCTCCCCAAGGAGCGGCGTGAAGCGTTCGTGCTGACGCAGTTGGTCGGACTGCCGTACGCGGAGGCGGCGGCACTCTGCCGCTGTCCCGTCGGTACGGTGCGCTCCCGGGTCGCCCGGGCACGCGCGGCGCTGGCCGACCTGCTGTACGAAGCCGACCGGCCCTGCGGTGCGGAGGAGACCGGGCCGCCTCCGCGTGGTGAGGACGCGCTGACCGTGGCGGCGTGAGCCCTGCCGGGCGGTGGGCCCCCCGGCGCGGGGCCCCCCCCCCGGTGAGGGGCGGGGGCCCCCCCCAGTGGCCCGGCGCCGGCCCAACCCGCCCCGCGCGGGGCGGGCCGCCCCCGCCGCCCCCCCCCCCCCCCCCCCGGGCCCCCCCGC